>CAZOFM010000008.1:0-14013 GCA_964579255.1 uncultured Candidatus Peribacteria bacterium | reverse complement strand
GAAATCCTAGGCATAAAGCTAGACAAGGATAATTTTATATCATTGAAATAATAAATATGTTTAGATTAATGTGACATGTTTTGGAAGATAATAAGTCTATCTGGATAGGATTGACTGCAATTTATGGTATTGGAAGAAGTAGATCCAAGAAGATTTTGGAGTCGTTGGAAATAGATCCAATGAAAAAGGTAAAGGATATTACAGAAGAAGAACAGAAAAAAATTAGCGATGCCCTAAAAAACATGGTTTTGGAGAGTGATCTCAAAAGAGAGGTTGCACATGCGATCAAAAGATTAAAAGAAATAAGATGTTATAAAGGTATGAGACATAATGTTTGACTGCCTGCAAGATGACAATGTACTAGAAAAAATGCAAGGACGGCAAAAAGATTGATGTGAAGATCTAGAGTAAGACCAGTATTGAAGA
This sequence comes from uncultured Candidatus Peribacteria bacterium, assembly GCA_964579255.1. Taxonomy (GTDB): domain Bacteria; phylum Patescibacteriota; class Gracilibacteria; order Absconditabacterales; family Absconditicoccaceae; genus UBA5124. Next base: position 13,587 of record CAZOFM010000008.1, on the reverse strand, counting down.
AATAATTTTATTTGTTTAGATAATTTTTTATTATGGCATTAAAAAATAAATCCTCTAGAAAAAAGAAGGATATTAAAATTACATTTGGTATTCTGAAAGTAAATACTTCAGAAAACAATACTATGATTATTTTGGTTGATGAAAACTGAAATAAAGTTGTTGGATGAGGGACAGGACTTTTGGGATATAAATGAGCTAAACAAAATACTCCATATGCTGCAGAAGTTTTGGCAAAACATTTATTGAAAGAAGCACAAGGTTTTGGTCTCAAAGAAATCGGTATAATTTTTAAAGGTACTGGTTTGGCTAGAGAAGGGGTTTTTAAGGCAATAAATGAAATCTGATTGATAGATATTCAATATATAAAGGAGGCAACTCCAATTCAATTTGGTGGTACAAAATGAGTTAGACCAAAGAAAAATTAGTTTTATTTTTAATATTTGTATACATGAGATATACAGGACCTAAATTTAAATTATGTAGAAGAGAGCAAGTTGATTTGTTTGGATCAAAGAAATATGATATAAAGAAAAATAGAAACTTGCCATGACAACACTGAGCTGCTATGAAAAGATCTTCTGAATATGGAAAGCTTTTGAGAAACAAGCAACTTCTAAAAAGAACTTATGGTTTGTCAGAAAAACAATTTGTAAGAATTGTAAAACAAACAGCTGCTCAATATTCAAAAAACAAACAAGTGGCGCATGATCTTGCAATATTTCAATTTTTAGAAAGAAGAGTAGACTCTATTGTATATAGAGCTGGACTTGCAAAAACTATTATGCAAGCAAGACAAATGGTTGGACATGCTCATTTTTTATTAAATGGAAAAAAACACAATATTTCTTCTACTTTTGTAGAAATTGGAGATAAAATTACTTTGAAAAAATCTCTACAAAACTCGCCATTATATTCTAATTTGGATAATAAAAACAAGATTCCTTCTTGGATAAAATTTGATAAAAACACTTATACTATAGAAATATTGAATCTTCCTCAAATTGGAGAGGTGAATGTGAATGCTGATTTGTTGAAAGTAATTGAGTTTTATGCTAGAGCCTAATGCTTCTTTATATATATTAACAAAAACAAATGTTGGATATCCAAAAACTTATTTGAGCACCAAAAATTATTGTTTCTGAAGCAGATGATTTGACAACTACGTTTGAAGTAAAATATTTACCAAGATGATTTGGACATACTCTTTGAAATGCTATGAGAAGGATTGTACTTTGATATAGTATATGAGCTTCTGTGACATGACTAAAAATAAAATGAATCTCACATGAATATCAGGTAATTGATTGATTGTTTGAAAATACAATAGATGTTATGTTGAATTTTAAGAAACTTCGTTTTGGATTTGATGAAAATGTCGAACCAATTCAATGGGTTTCTCAAAGGTTTTCAGGAGTTGGAAAATATAGCTCAAAAGATATTAAACTTCCAACGGGGATTGAATTATATACAGATGATGTACATTTGTTTGAAATTACAGATCCATCTGTAGAATTGAATATAGATATTAGAGTAGAGAAATGATATGGTTATTATAGTATAGATTTTTTGAGAGCTAGAGATGAAAAAGAGGACGCTGATGTAAATGTACTACTTATAGATAATGAATTTAAATTGGTGGATTCTATAAAATATGAAGTAGAAGAAGTGATTGAAGATTTCACTGGAGCGACAAAAGATCTTTTGACTATGACAATTAAATCCTCTTATTCCAAAATATCTGCAAAAGAAATTATTATGTTTGCTGGAGAGGTTTTGACTTCTTATGCAAAATTATTTGTATTTGATGATGTATATATTGATAAATCTGTATTTGTAGATATGGAAGAACTTGCAGAAGAATCAGCAAAAATAGAAGAAGAAGTTAGTATTAAAACAATGCCTATAGACGCACTTCCTTTGAGTGAAAGAACAAGAAATGCATTGATAAAAAACGATATTTTGTATGTGGAAGACTTAGAAAAAAAGAAGAAATGAGAGTTGTTGTTGATGAAATGAATTGGTAGAAAAGCAATAGATGAAATTGTTAGTTCATTGACAAATATAGATAAATCTTTGATAGGATAAAAAAATAAGAATCAGATTCCTTTGATGGTTGAAGATATTTTATACTTTATGATTATAGTTCATGAGACACCAAAAAAACAGGTTGTTGGAGTTGGATACAGGCGTGAAAAAGAAGTCGGTATACTTGAGAATTATGCTAAGCAACCTTATAAAAAACTGAAAAATCACAACAACAAAAAAGAGAGCTAAAGTTTTGAAAGCGGAAGCGGATAGTTTTTTTGCTAAACTTTTGGAAATTACTGCTAGAAATAAAGATGAAAAAGATGCGAAAAGAGAATGTATTAGATATGTAAAATCTGTTGTTTATGGAGATGAATGAAAAAAGGTGATGGATATTTATTTACCAAAATATATTGAATCTGGTAGAAAATCCGGATTTGTAGCATCTTATAATATGGGATTTAGGTTTGGAGATTCTGCTCCAAAAGTTATGCTAAAATTATTATAAAATAATCTTTAATTGATAGAATATTATAAAATGGAATTTACTAAAAAAGATCTTAATAAAACGCTTTGGGTGAAGCCAAAAGACATGGAAAAGCAAAGAGTTTGGCGAAAAGTTGATGCAACATGAAAGACTTTATGAAGACTTGCAACAGATATTGCAAAAAAACTTCTTTGAAAACATAAGCCTTATTACTGTGATTTTTGGGATTGTGGAGATTTCGTAATTGTAGAAAATATTGAAAATATTAAAGTTACTGGTTGAAAAGAACTAAAAAAACTATACTATAACTATAGTGGTTATAAATGAAGTCTTAGAACAACAACTTATGAAGATGTACTCAAAAAAAATCCTGAAAGAATCTTGAAAGAAGCTGTAAGATGAATGTTATCAAAAAACAAATTTAGAGACAAAAGAATGAAAAGACTCAAATTGGTTGTATGATCTACTACAAAATATGATAATTTTAAACCTATTAACCTTTATAAATAATGGCAAAAAAAGAGTATCACTACGCAATTGGTAGAAGAAAAGAAACAACGGCAGTCCTCAAGCTTTTTGCAAATTGAGCTGGTAAGTTTTCTGTAAAAACAGCAAACTGAGTAGAAAAGTCTTTGCAAGAGTATTTTGGTGGTAATGATTATTTGTATAAAAATGCTATTGCGCCTTTTGTAATTGTATGAACAGATTCTATCAAAAAATTTGACGGAGAAATTAAGATTACTGGAGGTGGAATTGCTGGGCAGTCTGATGCAATCAAGTTGGCTTTTGCAAGAGCGTTGATTGATCGAAATCCAGAGCTTAGACAAATGTTGAAGCCTTATGGACATCTCAAAAGAGACCCAAGAATCAAAGAAAGAAAAAAGCCATGATTGAAAAAGGCGAGAAAAGCTCCAACTTGGTCAAAGAGATAGTTTTTGATTCAGACAAGCTCTGCTTTTGCAGAGTTTTTGTTTTATTTGTTTTATTGCTTTTATATGAAAAAGGATATTGTTTTGTTTGGAATTCAGGGTTCTGGAAAATGAACTCAGGCAAGCTTATTGATGGAAAAACTTGAATGATACATGTATTTTGAGCCATGACAAGTTTTTAGAGCATTAAAATCAAATAATAATGTGCTAGGTGAACATATTAGAGATCGTATGGATCAGGGAAGAATGCTTGATGATGCAATTACTTTTGGAATTTTTGATATATTCCAACACTTAGTGAATAGTGGTAAAAATATGGTTGTTGATGGCTTTTTAAGATCTTTGGATCAAATGTATTATTTTCTTACTCAACAATATAAATATAAAAGAGATTTTATATGAATCCACTATGATTTAAGTAGAGATGATGCTATGAAAAGAATTCTTTCTAGGGCAGAAAAAGAATGACGCGCAGATGATGTAGAAAGGTCAATCATCACCAGGCTTGATATTTATGAGAAGAAGACAAAACCCGTGATTGAGTACTTGGACACAATAGGCAAAATAATTCACATAAAAGCAAATCAGACAGTGGAAGAAATACACAAAGAAACGATTTCTAAATTAGAAAAAATGATATAATTTTAAATTTTTGCTTGAATAGCTAAAATCATAATGAAGGAAATCTGAATTTATTTTTTGTTATTATTGTTGTTTTTCTTATTTTTGTTGACAATTTTGTTGGTATTGAGAATATTGTATTCGCTTTTTACTAGGAATAAGCAGGCCCCATATATCAATAGTTTTGATAAAGATATTCATTTGATGAAGGATTTTTTGTTTTTGGAAAAAGATAAAAGAATTATTGATTTGTGATGTGGAGATGGTAAAATGCTTAGATTCTTTGTGAAAAATTTTTCTTTGAAAGCGACGGGCTATGATATAAATCCCTTTGCTGTTTATTTAGCTAAAATTATAAATAAAACTCAATGATATAATAAAATCAAAATAATTAAATCTGATTTTGTTTTTGCAGATTTGTCAGACTTTGATTACATTTATATATATTTATTACCAAAACAATTGGCTAGCATAGAAGATTGGCTGCGAGAAAATAAAAAAAAGAATGCTTTGATTATATCCAATTCTTTTCAATTTCAAAAACATAAGCCACATAAAATAATCAAAGATGATAAGAAAAAATGAGCTATTTTTTTGTATAAATAATTTATTTTGAAAAAGCTACTCTACGAGTAGTAAAGGATGAGATTTCTACATTTCCTGAAAGCTTGTATTTGCTTTTTAATAATGCGAGTGCCGCTTTGATGTCGTTTACTCATTCGGTATTTGGTAAGACTACTCCGCTGATGTTGCTTTGTCTGTTGATCATAAATATTCCATGATCTTTGGGCGAAAGTGTGAGTAGATTTTGAATATTTGCTTGAAGCTGAATTTCTTTGACAACATCTATGACAATGACGGAGGTTTGTTGTTCAAATTTTTCTAGTATTGCATGATACAATATATCTATTAATTCTGGTAATACTTTGTCTGTAGCCAAAACTCCATTTGACACAAGTAGATTGTTGTTTGCGTCAAATAAAGAAAAAAATAGTCAGAGTTTGTCTGTTTTATCATAAAAAGATAGAAGTTGGTTTTTGATTTTTTCGAGCATTTGTTTTGTGAGAAATAATAGTATCTACTATATAATTAGTTCCTTGGAAAATTCAAGAACTATTTTCTTGACAAAACAACAAAAAAAAATATAATATTGATGTTTTATATATAATAAAAATTATAAATGAAAAATAAAACTACTTATAAAAGGAGATTAGATATGTCTGTTAGTGCACAAAGAGAAGAGTTTTTAGCTTTGTTAGTTTTTCATTGAATGACTAAAATGTCACATAATTGATTGAAGATGGCAAAAAAACTTTGATGTCTAGAAAGATATAGAAAAATAATTAAACAAAACCAACAAAATGAGGCACATATGAAAATGTTTGGAAATGTTCTTACAGCAGAAACAGAGGAGGATTTAGAAAAAAAAGAAGCAATTGAGAAAAAAGAGAAAAATCAAGACGATGTTTTAATACAAAAAGAGGTTGTTTTTGAAGATATTGTAGATGAAGAAGAATCTAATTTAGAAGACTGAGAAGGAACTGAAGAAGAGGAAGGTTTAGAAAATGATTTAGAAGAATCAAAAGAAAAACCAAAAAAAAGGGTAAATCGAATAGAAGATTATATTGTAAAAATCATAGATGCCTATTATGATCTTTTGGAGAATATGAAAAATAATTTAGAGGTAAATGTACTTACAAAAGCAGAGGCTGAGATGTGTTTTGAGCAAGCTGTAGAAAAATTTCTTAGAGAACATAAAAATCACCCAAGTAATAAAAAGGTGATAGATGGGGCGAGAAAAATAATTTTTAACTAAAATTTTGTTTATAAAAAATATAAGAAAGAAGTCTAAAGTATTTCGCTTTAGGCTTTTTTTGTTCGACTCTTTGCTGTAAAAAAGTTTCCTAGTTTTTTCAGTTTTTTTCTAAAAACAAATCTCTAGAATCTCGCCAAACATAAGGAAGAGAAAGTCTGGCCCTTTGATATGGGAACCTTTCTTTTCCTAAGTTTGTTTGAGATTTATAATTAAAGCTATAAATATGTTGGATTTGATGCAAAAATTGAAAACTGAACTTGTTTTGCAATGATATGGTAGAAAAAAAATAGAAACTTATTGTAAATATATATGGTTTTTTTTCCTTTGGACTCACTGATCTTTGGAGAATTTTGATGAATTGTTTTTTCAAAAATTTATATTCTTGTTAAAGATAAAAGGTAAATCTGAATATACAATCAAAGAATGTAAAAAAATATTCAGACTTTTTTGTGATTGTATTTTGTATAAATAAAAATAAATTAATTGAAGAATTTTTATAAATTAAAAGAGTTTGGTGAATATATTAGAATTTGTAAATCAATATAGTTTGGAGGATATTTTGTCTATGGAAGAAAAAGATAGACAATTTTTGGCATTAAAAGGTGCTTGGAATCTGATAAAAAATCAATATTGACATGAGTTTGACATGGACGAAATTAGAAATTTATTTTTGAAATTAATTGTTTATAATTCCTTGATTACTTATCAAATTTCTGGAACTGGAGAATTGCGATGGGAGGAATTTTCTCAAAAAATAGAATCTGATTTTTGATTGTTGATGGAGGATATTTTATTGTGAAATCATAGTTTGGAACGACGATATAATTTGATGATAAACTCTAAATATAATAAAAGACTTTATAATATAAAAACTGCGAGACTAGAAAAACTTTCCAAATTTTCTTTTGATCCTTTGATTAAATATCAATTTGGAATTTTGGATTTACGAGAGGATTTATCAAAAGCAATGTCTGTTTCTATCTATTCAAAAACTATTTGCTTTGCTATAAAAATGTATGTCTATGGATTGAGAATTGTGTTTGATCAAATTTTTGTTTGTCCAATGGAAATTCCGATTCCTGTGGATTCTAGGATTAGAAAAGTTTTTGTTTCTTATTTTTGAACTCTTTCTGATAAGGAAATTATTATAAAGGTTTTTGAGATTTCAGAAAAAACAAAAATTCCCTCTTTGCATTTGGATTCTTTATTTTGGTTGAAAAATTAGGCAACAAGATTTCCATTGAATGTCTTGTCATTTATGATAGAATGTGCGTATTGTTGTGTTTCTGGTCTTTTGAAATTTCACTTTCAATTGTATATATTAAATCATTTTCTGATATTTCATCCTGCTTCTTTTATACAATTTGCGAGAAAGTGAATCCCATAGGCGATATTTCATTCAACTTTGTCTATATCAAAATGCTTTCAATTAATTTTTCATGTATGACCAGCATTTTTGTTTATTTGCATCAAACCTACACTATACTCTCATTTGTTGTTTAAAGCATCTGTTTTTCGTCCAGATTCTTTGTTGATTTGAGCGAAAATTTTTGGAATAATATCTTTGGTTTCAGGATGCTTTAGAGCTTCATGTATTACTATTGGTCAGTACTTTTGAATATTCTTTTTTTGAGGATTGTTAAATTTTTTGGCGATTTTGTCTATATATTTTTGTTGTGTTTCTGTGATTTCAATTTTTTCTCATTCAAAACTGACTATTTCACTTGTATTTCAAGATTTACTTTCTGTTATGTTTTGTCAATATGTTGTTTGTTGGTTATTGTCTGTTTGTTCTTTATTGTCTATATCGTTATTTGTTTCTGTACTAACAAAACTTGCTTCATTAATGTTTATTCATCATTCTATGAATTGTTGTCTAATGTTTTCCAATCCTTGTTTAGTTTCTACATTCTCTAGTGAGTCTTTGAGATTTTTCATTTCTTCGAATAAATTTTTTTCTAATCAGCTATTTTCTATAATTGATTCATGTACAAATTTATCTTTTAGCTTATCAAAATTGTTTTTTGTAATTAAATAGTCTTTGGCTATTCCAGTCATATCTAAAAGTGGGTTACTAACTTTTTTTTCTATATATTCCTCTACTATTTCTCTTTTTTCTTTCATTAGTTTTTTCTTTGTTTTTTTGAAAAGTCCCAAAACCTCTTTCTCATTTTTGGAAAGTCACAAATTTGGAGTCAAATTGAAATTGTGAATCGGATTCATTTGTTGTGTACAATCTAAATAATTCTTAATTAAATTATAACTAAAAATCTTTTTTTTGCAAAAACATAGATAAATCTTGAAAATGTTCTTTCAAAGTAAATCTTGTTGAAATTTTGTATTGGAATAATATATATAAATCTGATTTTATTTGTTTTTTCTATAATATGAAATTCTTTGGGAAGTTGAAAATTCACTATTTTGCTTGATTTTTGATTTTTTGAGGACTTTTGGGTTGGGGAGGATTTGTTTCAATGCAGAATCAAGTAATCGCATTTTATCAAGATTCTTATTTTGCATCTTACGATACAGAAAGCGATAATTCTTTCCAAAAATATGTAGGAAATTGAAATTATTTGTCAGATTTGAATTATGTGCCAGACGACTTGGTTGCAATAAATTCTAATTTTACAGCGAATAATTCAAAAAGATTTTATTTGAGAAAAGATGTTGCCGAAATTTTTGCTGATATGGCTTGGGCTTTTTGGAATGAAAATAATTGAGATAAATTATATATCACTAGTGCTTATAGATCTGGAAAATCTCAAGAACTGTTGATCAAAAACGGTTGTTCTAGTTTGAGATGTGCAAAAATATGAGCAAGTGAGCATCAATTATGATTGGCTGTAGATTTGTGAGTAGTGACTAAATCTGGTAGATATTATGCTCTTTGTAAGTGATCAAAATATTATAATTGGCTTTTGGATAGATGACCAGAACGAGGATTTCATAATTCTTTCCAAAAATGAGTAGACATAGATTGACAAATGGAAGAACCTCGACATTGGAGATATTTGGGAGAAAGTTTGGCGAAAAATCTTCGTGATAATGAAGAAAGCTTTGCTGAACGATATGCGTTTCAACAGATACCAGATTATTTAGCTTATTAAAAAATCCTATGACCAAAAAAGATAAAAAACAAGATCAAGATATTTCTTTGGAGGAGATGCTAGAAAATGAACTTCAAAAAAAATTAGACGAAGAAAATGAATCTTTGGAGAAAAAACTCAAAGAAACACAAAAAAAGCTTAATTTACTAGAAAAAGAAAAACAAGAATCCTTGGATATAGCCAAAAAAGTTCAATATGATTATGTGAATTTGAAGACAGATTTTGACAGAATGCAGAGAATTTTTACTGAAAAAGAAAAAGTTCAAGAAAAGGAGTTTTTGATGAAAATGGTAAAAGATTTTTTTCCAATAGCTGATCAGCTTAGAGATTCTTTGGCTCATATTGATGAGAGCAAATCAGATGATTCTTTTGTGAAATGAATAAAAATGGTTTATGAAAATATGATGAAAACTTTGGCATCTATTTGAGTTTTTCCTACGGAATCTCTTGGTATAGAACCAGATTGATTGTTTCATGAGCCATTATCTACACAAAAAGTAGAAGATAAAAAGCAAAAATGAAAGATAATTCAAGTTTTTCAGCAGGGATATTATTTGGAAAAGGATTGAGAAAAATTTGTGATTTTACCAAGTAAAGTGATTGTAGGAGTGTAGTTTTAATTTGTGGTTTATAATGAAAATATTGATAGATCAGAATGGATTTTTGTGTATTGAACATCCAGAAATCCCACAGACAAAACAATATACAAATCAGGTTTCTGGTTTTCAATTTTCTGATTGGGATAAATGAATGATTGTTTTGCATAAAAAAGATTTTAAGATTTTAAACTTAAAGCATTTTGGAGAAAAAATGAGTTTGGTCTATATCAAAGAAAAGTGAATTTGAGAATTAAGTTTGAATCAGAAGTTTGTGAAGCAGGGATATGGATTGTTTTGGGGGTTTGACGAAGTCAGCGGAGAATCTAAGTTTTTCTGGCCAGGAGTTCGTCGTAATTTGGATTTATTCGTGCCTGCGAGTTGTGATTGGAAGTTTGGAGGATTAGAGGATATTCTATCGTTTTTTTATGGATTATTGCTATTGTATGGAAAGCTTGAATCCAAAAAATGAGATCTAATGTCAATAAAAATTCAGATTCCTTTGTTTGGTCAGTTTTTGAAACATCAGGAAAACTTTGATGATTTACTTTTGAATTTGCAAAAAGAAGGGCTTTTTGTAAAAAGAGATATCTTGGAAAGTGGAAATGGAGTGGTTTATCAAATTTCCTCTACAGATTGGGAATTGTTGTCGGTTTTTTCGAATTGGCATCAAGCTATTGAAAAATTTGAGAAAATAAATAAAAAGGTTTTTGTAGATGATATGAAAGCTTGATTATTAGCTTTTTTATTGTCAGAATCTCAGATTCCAGAAAAGTGAAAACAAGATGTTTTGGAACAAATTCAGTCGGGCATTATTAAATTTGTGACGAAGTAGTTTGAAAAAAGCTTATACTTCGTATGATAAAGTGGTAATCTTTGAAAACTAAAAGAGGGATTGGTGTAGTGGTAACACGACGGTCTTCGGAACCGCAGTCGGGGGTTCGATCCCCTCATTCCTCGATTTAATAAGCAGAAATGCTTATTTTTTTATTTAAAAAGCGCTTTCATATTCTGGATATTCATCATATATATCTTCTTCATTTGGATCTATATTATCTCAAAGTTCGGCTAAAATGTCAGGATCAATTGATCTTCATCATTGGTTTTTTGCCAAGCTTCTTAGTGCTTTATGAGCAACTTCTCTATTTTTTAATTGAATTGTGCTTGCTGGCTCTAGTATTTCTTGTAATTCCTCCTGAGTTTGTTTTTGAAAATCTAAACTAAAGTATTTGTCAAACATATTTGGTATATAGTTTCTTCTTTCGATATTAGAGGCCTTCCTATAAATTAATTCGTTTATAAAAACATTATTCATTCTATATATTTGTTGTTTTTGTGATCTTTCTTTGCGTTTTTGCGGATTATCTCCGAATACGAATCTGTTTTTTGTAACATCTATAAAATCATTCCAAGGGGCGACTTTTAGGATTTTTTTGTCTAATTCTGGTAAAAACATTGATCACATTGCTCTCTCTATTGTGATTGGTTTGAGAATCGAGTCTCTATTGTTTTTGAAAAAAGATTTAAAGGCTTCCAAACCATCTATCAGCTCTGCTGGCGGCTGTCAGTTTCCAGATGCTCAAATTACACTTCCAACTATGGTATATCGCAATAATTCATCCAATCATTCTGTCCTTCATTTTGACTCTTCTTCTTTGATTGTTCTCAATACTTGGATTAGTTGTTTTTTTTCTTCTATATTAAATCATTTATGCTCAAATCGATTCATAAATTTTTTGAGAATATATCATACTTGATGTTCATCATTTATTTTGCTTTTGGGGATTTCTTTTGCGATTTGTTTTCGTGCTTCTTGTACTCATTGTTTTTCATCTTTATCTTTTCATCTAAATTCTCCATTTTGAAAATCAATGATTTCTCATACAAAACTTTGATTTTTTGCTAATAGGTTTTCAGAAATTCGATATTTATTCCCTTTTATTTCTGGATCAAGATCCTCATAAATTTCTAGACTTTTACTTTCTACTTCAGTCAATAAATCTTTGATATCTTTTGGTGTTTTGGAATCATTTAATATTTCTATAAGTGTTTTCCCCTTATTGTTTGTTCATTTCATTGAGATGAATTGGTTTATTTTGTCTATGCGTCAATTTTCTGTAAGTCGGGTAGCTAATGTGCTATTCATTCAGGCAATTTCTTTAAATTTTCATAAGCTTTTTCATGTTCCAAATGCTGCTTCAGCGCTATTATAATTTCTAATATTTTCTCAGGTTGCTATTTTTATTATTTTTTCTGTTTTTAGATGGTGGTTGGGATCTTTGATTCGTACTCAAGGAAGAAATCATATTGTTCTACTTATTTTTTGAATCAATCATTTGTCTTCTTGCGTGATATTTTGGAAATTCCCAGATAGCATTCCTGTAAGTATTGCGATTCTGACTATATTTTTTTGTATAGGAGAAACTGCTTTTGCGGCCATTTGTTTGAGATTTCACAATGCCTGTTGTGGTCTGTCTGGAAGTAGTCTAAAATACTCAAATCTAGCAAGTTCAAAACTGGCTGATTTTGCTCACTCTATACTCTTGTTAGTTGTTTCATTAAAAAAGGTGTTGTATGCTCACTCTAATTCACCAGCAAATTTTTTGGAATATAATCCTTCTAATCTTGCTACATCTTCATCACCAACCCTCAAATGCCTACCATCTATACAATGGACAATGTATTTCATTTCTAGTTTTAGAATTTCATTTTGCAGGTCATCTGCTCGTTTTTGTCCATAACTTTTGTGTCATTGTCTTAATTCTCTTTCCATTTTTTCCTTCATAGTCAAATATCTTGCTTGGTGTGCTTCACCAAAAAGAAGTCTAACTCGTTTTCATTTACCAGCTCGATCTGTATTTCTACTATAAGGTCATCTTCATTTTTTGATAGTTACCAACAACATAGCGGCGATTTGATAGTGATCTTTTGGTTTTTTTGTTCAGTCTAAATATGGCTTGATTCTTGTTTCTCGAATATATTTTCCACCAAAATCAGGATCAGCTTCATATAGTTTTACATAAGCTTCTATTTTTTTCCATATTTTGTTGTCTCTTTCTAGCATATATTCACTTCCTGCTTCACCAAAAGCTGTTTGTAGTTTTGCTGTTGGCATTATTCCAGCTAGCTTATGAAAAAGCTGTCAATGATAAAAAATATTATCTGTAAGTGCTTCCACTTGAGACTCTTCATATTTCTTGAGTCAGTCTCCTATTTTTTTTCAAAAATTTTTAACTGTTCAGATTATACTAGCCAAACCATAGAAGTTTCGTTTTTTAGGTTCTTTTAGTGCAGCTCATTCTTTTTTTTCTATGTTGATTTTTTTTGCTGTTTCTTCGGTTTGAGGTTGTAGACCTCTGCTAGATACAAATAAGATAAAGCTTGGATAATCTAGAATAATTTCAGTTTTGTCTTTGTCATTTGCTGTCAAAGTAAAGGATTTACTTCTTGAGTTGTGTTCTATTTTGTACATATAAGCGAGTTTGCTCTCTTCTCAAGGATTCTCTCAAGGCAAAGTTTCTACCAATCAAAAATAAGATACTGGTTGATCTTTTTTGTCTTCAAAACTTGTTGTAAAATTTTGTCAATCTCGTCAAATTCACTCAAAACTTGCGTTGGGGTCTATTCAATCAACCTGTCCAATTTCCATTGTAGATAGGACTTCCAAAATATTATCGCTGGCTGATTTTCCTGCTAATTTAAAAGCTTTCCTGTCAAAGGCATCCAATACTTTATTTAATCAATCTTTACTTAATGGAAATTCTCATTCTCGTCATTCGTATTTTCAAAGCTTCACTTCATTTCATTTAAATTTTATCTTGAAGGTTGTATCTGTGACATCTGTGATTTCAGCTCAAAAATATCGGAAAGATCCACTTGGTTCCATTGCACTGTCCATTCATTGAAAGATTAATTTTGCTCATTTTTTGAAACCATAGTTTGCTTCTCATTCTTTTTGCTCATAATCACGGGAATAATGCTCAGCAGAATCAGCGCCATGGTT
>CAZOFM010000007.1:0-15337 GCA_964579255.1 uncultured Candidatus Peribacteria bacterium | reverse complement strand
CAATTCAAATTCAGTTTCAGAATATAACAAAGCTGAGACAGATGCTGGACTCTTTGCAAAAACTTGTTTTTTGATCCAAGTCACATAGTTATCTGCTAATTTTTCATTTAGTCACTTTTCCAGCTTAATATCTGTACCACGTCACGCCATGTTTGTCGCGACAACGACACTTTTAAATTTACCAGCCTGAGAAACAATATGCGCCTCTTGTTCGTGAAATTTCGCATTCAAAACATAATGAGTAATTCATTCTTTTTCTAGTGTTTTAGAAACATATTCTGAGGTATCAATAGAAGATGTACCTATCAAAATCGGCTGCCCTATTTCATGAGCAAACTTAATATAATCTTTTACAAACTTCCACTTTGCAGTCTGATTAAAATAAACCTTATCATTTTTATCTACCCTAATCGTTGGCTTATTCGTTGGAATTTCCAAAACAGACAACTCATAAATTTTTTCAAACTCTTCTCATTCAGTCGTAGCAGTTCCAGTCATTCCAGACAACTTTTGATATTGTTTGAAAAAATTCTGATAAGTAATTGTCGCCATTGTCTTGGATTCTTTTTGGATTTTCACTCATTCTTTGGCTTCTATTGCTTGATGCAATCATTCAGAAAATCTTCTACCTGGCATTGTACGACCAGTATGCTCATCTACAATCAAAACCTCTCCATTAGCAACTATATATTCTCTATCTATCTGATAAACAGCTTTGGCTCTCAAAGCATTTTCTATATGATGAATTTCCTCGTATCACACATCTTTATAGAGGTTTTCCACTTTCAAAATCTCCTCCAATTTTTTGATTCACTGACCACTCAATGAAACCGTTTTGGTTTTTTCATCTATATAATAATCTCAATCCTCCTCTTGCTGCAATTCATCAGCTTTCATCAACTCATTCAACAATCACTTCGAAACTTTTTTCTTACTAGAACAAGGAGTCAACAAACGAACTATCTGAGAATAATAAGAATACTTGTCTGTCGCTTCCGCACTTGCTTCAGAAATAATCAATGGAGTTCTAGCTTCATCTATCAAAATACTATCAATTTCATCCACAATCGCATAATTTAATGGTCTCCAAGTCAAAGCTCTTTCTTGTGTAGATTTTACTAAATTATCTCTCAAATAATCAAATCACAATTCTGAATTTTCTACATAGGTTATATCTCTTTGGTACATTTCGCGTCTTTCTTGTAAGGAAACCTGCTTCGTCACACATCCAACACTCAATCACAAATAACGATAAACACTTCACATCCAATCAGAATCCCTAGATGCCAGATAATCGTTCACGGTCACCACATGCACTCCATTTCCAGTCAAGGCATTTAGATAAACAGGTGCAACTGCCACCAATGTTTTTCCTTCTCAAGTTTTCATTTCTGTAATAATTCATTTGTGTAGAATGATTCCACCCAAAAGTTGAACATCATATGGTATCATATCCCAAACTTGTTCTTGTCATCTCACTTCTATTTTGGTCCCCATTAATCTCTTACAAGCTTGTTTTACCAAACCAAAAGCCTCAGGCAAAAGATCATCTAATGTTTCTCATTTTTTCAATCTTTCTTTGAATTCTTCAGTTTTTTTTTGAAAATCCTCCTCTTTCAAAAAATTATATTCCTCATACCAATGATTGGCCTGTTTGACCAAAGGAGTCAGTTTATTTATTTGTTTTTGATTATAGTTTCCAGAAACCAAACCCAATATCCATTGTAGCATACACAAAAAATAAGTAGTAAAAAATTACAACAATTTAGTATAAAAAAGCCCAGCAAAAAAACAAGTGAAAAAGAAAAAAATCTAAGCAGAAAAAGTCAATTATTTTTCAGTTTTTATTACAGTTTTGATGTCATCTAATCTATATCATTTACGCATAAGTTTTTGAATAATATCAAATCACTCCTCTCATTTTTTTTTGTAATTTTCGATTTCTTTTGCGATTTTGGCTTGGATTCATTGAGAAATTTCCTCCTCATATTCCTTGGCAACTTCCATTATCAAGTGCTTGTCTACTCATTTCATATAAAGTTTTTTGCTTACAGCTACAAATGGTTTTCACTTATTTACCAATTCGCTTCTAATATAACTTTCTACAAACATTCTATCATCCACAAATCTTTTTTCTTTCAAAAATTCCATTGTTTCATTGATCTCATCAGAAAAATATCATTTTTGCATCAATTTGATTCTAAGCTCTTTTTCCGTTTTTGGATAACGAGATATATAATGCAAAGAATAATCTAAACATGACTTCATATCAAACAATTTAAGAATTAAGAAAACTATTTAAGCAATGCAAACATTAAAGATTTTCCCTCAGAAGTAAATTCTGATTTTATATTTCCATTTGGATTGTCATTTTTGGAAATATTTTTAATCAACACCTCATCCATAAAAAAATCTGAAAAATCCTCCATAATTTCTGCTAAATAAGAATCTTCTGTAAAATAAAACAACTCAACCTTATCATCTACATTATATTCAGCATCTTTTCTCATTTGATTGAGAAACCTCGAAATCTCACGAGAAACTCATTCTTTCGCCAATTCAGGAGTAATTTCCAAATCCAATCTTGCCACGATTTCATTGTCAATAGCTACATTATCTCATTCCAAACCTTCATAAGCAATTTCATAATCTCCAGTTTCCAAAATCCATTCATTTCAATCATTATCAAAAACAATAATCTGATTATTTTCTCACTGTTTGATATTTCACATTTTTCCAAATTGGATTATTTTCCCAGTATCTTTTGCATATTTTGCAGAAAGTTGACTTCATATTGGTTTAAATATTTTTTTGATATTAATAGAATCGTCCAATCCGACAATTTCCTTGATATTCAATTCTTCTTTGATTGTGTCAGCATATTTTGTCAAAAATTCTTCTTGATTCATTATATTGTTTTTAGAAATAAAATCTTAATAAATTAACAAACTTGCTATAATAAACAATGATAATTTGATTATAATCAATAGCTTAAACAGACAATAAGTGTAATAAATCACAATTATAATTCAAGCAAATCGTGAACTTGTTTCAAATGCTTATCATCAATATGAGTATAAATCTGAGTTGTTGTAATCGACGAATGCCCCAATAAAGTCTGAACCGCTCTAATATCTGCCCCTTTTCTAACCAAAGAAGTCGCAAAACTATGTCTCAAAGTATGAGGAGTCACTCTCTTTTCAATTCACGCCAATCTCGCATATTTTCTAACGATATATTCTATCGCATTTCTACTCAAATGATTGCCTAGTCAATTTACAGAAACAGAAACAAAAATATATGGAGAAGCATCTTTTCTTTGTTTTAGGTAATTTTGGAGTTTTTCTCTAGCTATCTTTGTAGTAAATACAGTCCTAAGTTTGGATCATTTTCCCACAACAGCAAACTGATTTGAATCTAGTTTTATATCAGATTTTTTGAGTTTTATTAATTCAGAAACTCTAAGTCAGGTACCATAAAGCATATGCAAAATTGCAATATCTCTAGTTTGTTGTTCTATATTTTTATTTGCTAGTTTGCCAGGAGCTTCCAGTATTTTTTCTATTTCTGATTCCTCCAAATAACTTACCACTCTATCTGGAGCTTTCGCCAATTCCAGCTTATCTGGACTTAAACAATCAATATCGTTTTTTAGTAAAAATTTCAAAAAAGCACGAATCGCAACCACATGATAATTGATTGTTTTCGTACTCAATCACAATCTATTTAGCTCCATCCTAAAGTCCAAAACATGCATACGAGTCAGATCTTGGATATTTATATCTCACAAAAAATCAACCAATCTGTTTAACCACAAAGAATAGTTTTCCAATGTTTTCTCGCTTACATTTTTCTCGTAAACAAGATAATAATTATATTTATCTATCAAGCTAGTCAAGTTGTAAGATTGAGTCTTCGTCTCCTGATAAGTCCTCATCTTCAATTTCTTCTGTCTCCCAAGTTGATTCCTCTGATTCTTCTCATCGTTCAAGCTCTTCATCTTGTCATCAGAAATCTTCATTTCAGAAAAATTCTTCTGGGCTTGGGATATTTGTTTGCGGGAGAATCATTTCACCATCAGAATTTTTTCCTGTTAATTTTTGTAAATATGTTTCCAAATCATCAAGTTCTTTATCTAACTCATCAGTAGTGATTTGCTTTCAATTTTCAATATCTGTTAGTAGAGCAGCTGCTTTCCTATAAAGAAACAGACTGTATTTGGTAATGTCATCATCCTTATTTCTCTTTCCAATCACTGCATATTTTCTACCAACCTCTACAAAATTTTCCAATCTATCTATCAATTTGTAGTCTGGCTCCATTTCTGCTTCAATATCCTCAAAAGCATTAAACTCTTCATCAGAGATTCCATCAAAATCAAATGGAGAACTATGATAATTATCTAATGCTGGATTGTTGAACAAGTCACTTTCTTGCTCATCTTCTTGCTCGTCCAAATTCAGACTATTATCTACCAATTGTTCTTCCAAATTATTTGGTACATCAACATCAGAAGTTTGACCAAACCCCATAGGATACATTGTTTTTAACATAAATATTCATATCAAAATCGCCAATGTTCCCACTCAGATTCCAATAAAAATATTTTTCTTTCTGGGATCTTTTATTGTGTTAGAAATATTTTGAATAGCTGCTGGCATAGCAAATCATTGCACACCAATTACAGCTTGCTGAGGAACAGTTTCTTGCGGAGCAACTTGCTGAGGCACAGTGGTTGCAACTTGTTGAGGGATATTAAACTGCATTGTTTCTACAGGATTTTGATTTACTCAAACAGCAGGATTTACTTGTCATTCCACAACAACATCAGTATCAGATCCAAGTAAATCATCCAAATTTAGTTCTGTTTGACTTGGAATAGTTTCATTTGGAACTGGTTCAATCTGGCTTTCTGTCGTTTGCAATTGACTAATTATTTCTTGATCAGATTCCCAACTACTATTTTCTGGAAAATTTTGATTTACTTGTTCTAGATTTCATCAGAAATCCTCATTTTCTCAAACATTATTTTCGGCTCAAACATCAGGAACAATATCTAAAACACTCAAATCATCAGTAATTTTTGGTTCTTCTTTTTTCTCAATTACTGGATCTTGGGAAAAACTTTCTTGTTCGTCATCCTCTTTTTCTGCAAGCAAAGCATCTTCTTTTTCCAGCCAATCATCTGTATGTTTCTCTTCTTGAGATTCTAACAAGTCAGTAGAAGTTTCATTTTCTCAAGGAACCGTATTCGTTTTTTCCGAGGTTTCCTCCTCAATTTCTAATTCCCCCTCTTTTGTTTCTAATTCAGAATCTTGCATAGAATCAGACATTCCTTCTCCATTATCAGAATTTTCTACATTCAAAACTTCATTTTCCAAAGACGAATCGGAATCTTCAATATTCTCAGGCATATTCGATTCTATATTCAAAGCATCAAAATCTGATTTTATTTCTTCAATATTTTCTTTATCTATATCCGAATCTTCATTATTTGTATCTAAATTCTCATCATTCATAGCTAAACTTTCATCATTCATAGCTAAATCTTCATCTTTTGTGTCTAAATTTTCTTCATTGATATCTAAATTCTTTTCATTTATCTCTAAACCTTCTTCGTTGATATCCAAACTTTCATTATTTAAATCAGAAAAATCTATAGAGATTTCCGGCTCATTAGATTCAATTTCTTGATTATCTGCCAAATCCAAAGTAATCTCTGGCATAATCTGATCTTGAACTGGAGTAGATCCTTGGTTTTGATTCGTTTGATCCGTCATTTCGCTTGTTTTTTAACACAATAAAGTCTGCTAATTTACATATCTCAATTATAACCAAAACCAGCAAAATCTCCTAAAATTAAAAAAAATAACAAGAACTTCGTCTTGTCATATCTCCAAAACAATGTTTAATATTAGTTGTGTCTAGCAAGTACCAAGCCCCAAACTTTGATTTGAGGATATTGAATCTTGATTGTAGTTGCTAATTCATTTAATGTAGCATTTGTTGTGGTCACATCATCAATCAAAATTATAGTCTCATCTCACAAAAGCTGAATATTTGGGTTCAAAATAAATTTTCCTTGCAAATTTACTAATCTTTGATTCCTTTGAAGCTTGGCCTGTGCTTTGGTCATTTGTGGTTTTTGCAAAATCTCAGCAACTGGAATCTGAATTTTTTCTGCAATATTTTCCGCTAACAATTGAGCTTGATTATATCATTTTACAAAATGCTTTCTATATCGATGAGCCGGCACAAAACTTAGAACAACATTGCTTGATGGATTCTCCAAAATAGCAGACAATCTCTTATTTGTTTGTATTGCAAGAATCATTCTATCTACCAAAAAATTAGTCAGATCTTTTTGATGATTATATTTGAATTTTACGATCAGTTTTTTGATTTCTGCACCATAAGAAAATGGGATTATCACTCATTCCAGCATATTATATGGAGTAATTTTACAATCCAAACAAGTCTGATAATCCAAAGAGGTTCTATGGCAATATGGGCAAATTTCTGGATGAGGATTTAGCTTGCTTTTGCAAGTAACACATAAATATTCACCTGTTTTCCCACAACTGATACAGGTTTTTGGAAAAAAGAAAGAAATGAATTTATCTCGCATTGTTTTCATCTTGATCCTTATTTTAAATATTTTCCCAACAATGGCAAGTCTTTTTTGAATAAAAAAAGCCCTCACATAGGAGGGCGAACAAAGAAAAAATTCAGAATTTTATTTTTTGATTACAGCCTCTATTGCAGCGAAAGCTGTATCTTCTTTTTCATTTACCAAGATATAAAGCTCATCACCTGGCTTACCCTTGAAAAAACTAACAGCCGCTTGATTCAACAAATATGTTTTCCCATCATCTGTCATAGCTGCTGATTTGTTGTCATCTGTATTGGTCAAAATAGCTCTCACATGCTTCCTCTCCACTGGTTGAATCAATTTGTAAATAAATTTTCCATCTTCCAAAATTTTCAGCTTCAGTAAGTCCCCTGGAATCAGCTTGGTTTTACTAGAATAGTTCATAGGAACTGGATATTTTTTTTGATCTGCTCAAATCATAAAATAGCCATCAAATTTCCCCTCTATCACTGTAATATCGTCTTCAGAGTAAGATTTTAAATCATCTTCTCACAACAAATCTTTATTTTCTTTTTCAAAATCCAAAAGTGTCTCTGGTTTTGCAGGGTCAAACTTTGAAAGCTGACTAACTATCGTAGAAATTCTTTTGAGGTCATTTTCTACATTTGCTATTGTATTTTGAACGAATTGCAACATTTGCAGGTACTTTTCCATCATTTCTTGATTTTGAGGTTTTGCTTTTGGAGTTTTTGTTTTTGTTTCTGTCATATCTTTTTTTTATAAATTAAATCTTTTTTATTATAGTGCTTTTCCAAAAATATGCAAATTTTTTCAGACAATTTTATTGATAATGAGCAGACCAGCAAAATCAAGACAAAAACAATTTTAAAGAAAACAAAGGCATTATCGTACAAAAATCACAAAAAACAAATCTGATTCAAACTTCATATTGAAATAGGTTTCAAAATCATTATATTAAAGACTGTGAGGAATTCACAAAATTAGTTTTATAATTTTAATCAACATAACTATGGAAAACCAAATCAAAATGCCATTAATTGGAGATATGGCACCTGCCTTCAAAGCGCAATCCACAAATTGACCGATCAACTTCCCAGAAGATTACAAAGGGAAATGGGTTGTTTTATTTTCTCATCCAGCAGACTTTACACCAGTTTGTACTACTGAGTTTATTGGATTTCAAAATGCTTACCAAGACTTCAAAGCAATAAATACAGAGCTTCTTGGTTATTCAGTAGATGGAATTCAAGGTCACATTGAACGACTTAGAAATATAGAAAAAAACTTTGGAGTAACAGTAGAATTCCCGCTATTAGCTGGGCAACAAATTGCATATCTATACGGAATGCTACATCCAAATGCAGATGATTCTGCTACAGTTAGAGCTGTGTTCGTAATTGATCCTAATGGGAAAATAGCTGCAATTATGTATTATCCACTATCAAACGGAAGAAGTGTTGCAGAAGTTCTAAGACTTGTAAAATCATTACAAACCACAGCAAAACACAAAAGAGCGACTCCAGAAAATCGACCAAACAATTCAGTATTTGGAGATAAAGTTATTGTGCCTCCGGCAAGTACGATGGAAGATGCAATTGCTTATCCACAAAAATATGAAAACAAAGACCGATATATATGCACAGAAGAAAATCCAAATAAATAGAAAAAGGGCGTTTAGCCCTTTTTTATAAACAAACAATTTCCAAATTTTGAGGATTTCCTCTATTTATTTGTCGGATTAGTTTTTTTTCTCTTTTGAGAAAATCTCAATGTCCTGTACAAAAAACCGAAACAAAATATTCTCAACTATTTGATAAATTCAAATCTAGAAACACCTTTTCCAATGCTGAAATACCATGGAATCTCATTTTGTGGAAAATACTTTTTTTGATAGTTTTTTCTAATAAAAAATAGGAATAATTACAAGGGATCAGTGTATCTACAGTAGCATCTTTAAAATAGCGAATATCTCCTTTTACTCTATGATTTACCAATGGTTGCGACCAATTTTTTTTATCCAGCAAATATTTCCACTCTCTAACTTCCTTTCCCCGATAAGCAAAAGGGAAATTAAACTTTTGAATCTGAACTTGATTTGTAGACAAATTATAATTTTTGGACAGATTTTCTAATTGTTTTTGTCATTCTTGTAAGTCAAAATAATCTCCCAAAAAACCTATCTTCCCAACCAAAGAATACGCAAAACAATTTTTTAATACATAATTTTGAAATAAAGGCAGAATTTTTATATTTGGAAATAAGTTTTCATTTGATATTTTCAATTCAACAATCGGTGGAACAATAAACACTTCCACACCTTTTGAATATAAAAAATCAATTCATTCTTGGATTCTCTCCATCAACAAGTCGGTGGTTTTATCTCCCCAAAAAGAAAATTTATCATCATAAAAAACAAAATATTGATGATCACTACAATGCAAAAATTTAAATAAACTTAGCATATCATTGCTAGATGTCAAAATACCTATCTTCATTCAATTTGTTGTTTCAAATAAACATAGCGATTTATATTGGCATTTAATTGATCTACAGAAACACTTCCTTCAATTTTTTCTATAGTAAGTTTTTGTTGCTCCAAAAGATAAATATATCTAGATGCTCTTTGATCCTGCAAAGACGCCAAAGCTATCATAGTTCTACCAATTTTTTTGCGATAATCAGATATTCCATTCAAAAAGAATTTCTTGGATGTTTCCACCATATTAAATTCAAAATTTTGCATATGAGATAATATATTCAATCTAATATTCTGATACAAACCAATCAGTTCGATTTTTTCTTCCTTGAGCGGTCTCCAATATCACAAATCTCTTTTTTGATCAATATATTTCTGAATCAACTCCAAATCTTTATAAACCTTTTTCATCTGTAATTCGATATATTTAATATAGATTTGACAAGGATAGACACTTTTATTTTCCAAGGAAATTATCACCTCATTTTTCGTAATTTCACAATACATTTTGTCATCAAACGAAGAAAAAGCATTTGATATCAATCAAAAAACCACAATCATTCCTAATATAATACTTTTTCAATATCTATTCATACAAAATTATAAATTATAAACAAATTCCTTGAGATACAACCAAAACATTAATTCTGATTTTTTTCCATTTTTGATATCATATTCCACATCAATCAATCATTTATAAAATGTTCTTAATTTTTCTTTTTTATCTAATAATATATTAATATTTTTCAATGCCTTAATAGCCACAAAAGGAGAAAATTTTGCAAGAGATGCGATCTTTTTACTATCTTTGATTCCTTGCTCCACACAATCCAAAGTAAATAACAATCATTTTAATCATCGCAAAAATTGTCCAGTTACCGCATTCCAATAATCTCCATTTTCTTGCATAGTATAAATCATACTCAATGCCTTTTCTTTACTCACAAAAAGTCTATCAAAAAACTCAAAACCATTTACCTCTGAAATCCCGAATGAAATCACATCAATATGCTCATCCAAAACCTTTGGAAAAGAATTTTGAGAAATATATAACTCCAATTTGTCCAATTCATTGAATATATGTAGCAAAGATGGTCCGGTTTTTTGGACAAACCTTTCCAATGCTGAATCCGTCCAAGACAAATTTGATTTTGTTTGTAATACAATTTGCCTTAATTCGTTTGATTTTTTGAAAGCGAAGGTTTTGATTCAGGTTTTTGAATCTAAGTTTTTGGATAAAAAATTAAAAAATCTGGTCCTTTTGTCTGGTTTGTATGAAACAAAAATCAATATTGTATCTGGATCAATTTTCCCCTCTTTTTTGATAAAATCTTCTATAAAACTCTCTGCAACAGACAAAGAAAGTTTGTTGGATTCAAATCAATCAAATGGCAAACCATAAACAATTACCAGTTTTTTTTGAGCAAAAAGTCATCATCAATACAAAATTTGATTCAAGGATTCTGTATCAAAATTATCTGTTTTAAATACAAAAATAGAGTCTGATCAATGTTTTTGAGCAAACGCAGTTTTTCGTCTATTTAATTCTTGATGAAGCAAGTATTGTTCTTCTCAAGTAAACAAAAACACATTTGATAGCATTTTTTTATCAAAAAATAAACCAACAAAATAATAGCTATTCAAGCCAAAAAATCAAATTGAATTTATTTAAATCCAAAAAAAGAAAAACATACAAAAATAAAGTAATTTTAATAAATACCAAACCAAATAAACAAAAAAATCAGATTTTATTTATTATGATATATCATATTCCACTTCCAAATCAATTTTCTCTGGAATTAATGCTTTGGGCACAATTACTTGTAGGGTATTATCAGCAGAAAGTTTACTATGAATTTTGTCAAAATACACTTGAGCTGGCAAATCTATTTCTTGATAAATAGGCCCTCGATAACAGGATTCTTTGAGTGGTAATAAATTACTTTTGATGTTTGGCTGAATTCTCTCTCAAGAAATCACAAGTTTATAATCCTTGATTGTCAATTCCAAACTCTCTTTTTTCACTCCTCACAATGGCAAAAACAAGACCAATTCTTGTGGAGATTCATAAATATCGTAAGGAATTTTTGGCATTTCTAGAGATTCTTTCTGCATATATTAACAATAAAAAAATAAACTAAGATATTTTATTTAGAATTTTGGCAATTTGGGCTCTAACATCTTCTGGCTTTGGAACTCGTTTCAGAGTAATTTCTCAATGCTCCATATCTCATTCTGACAAAACCACGATATCTCAATTATTGAATATACTATACAAAAGTCAGCTTCTTTTTACAGATATTGTTTTGATGCTTTTTTCGTTTACTGTCACAACTTTTTTTGTAAAAATTCAAGTCTGATCATACATCATCAAAAAATCTGGTGTCACTATTATAAAATCCATTTTGTAGTCTATCCATTTACCCAAGATCGGTATCAAAAAAAACAAAGATAGCACTCCTACAGAAATAGATAAAATCAAAATATATTCTCCATCAAAAACATAGTAAAAAACCAGAATTATAGCTATTGCCAACAACAATAAAAAAAACAAGGGAAAAAAGACTCTTATAAATCGATACAAACCACTCCTTCAAAAGCACATTACATTTTCTGCTCAATATCTATCAGCGTGCTCTTGAGTACTTTTTTTTCTAAGTTTTGTATCAAAATTGGAAAATATCCTCATAATGAAATATATCAAAGGTTAAAAAACCTCAAAATTTGGCCAGAATCTCAAGTAAACCTTACCAATTATATGATCCAAAGGAACCTCATAAGTAGATCATTTATAGCAGTCCAATCCGAAACAACAACGAGAATCTGTAGAAAATCCTCTATTATCTCACAATACAAAATATCACTCCAACACCTTAAAATCACTAATTCCGCATCTTGTGTCTGTCCAAGTCGTACTATCCAAGTATGGCTCTTCTAGTTGAAAACATTCTTCATGATTGTTTTGTATTGAACAAATAGATATTTTATTATTACGAATTTTTACTGTTTCTCATGGAAGTCATATAATTCTTTTGATATATGGGACTGTTTTTTCTGGCGGAATAAAAACTATTACATCGTCTCTTTTGAGCTCTCAAAGTCTAGGAGTAATCTTATCTACAATAATAAAATCTCTTTCTTCAAAAGTCGGAGACATACTTGCTCCTACAACAGTATAAGGATTTGCAATAAAAAATCTAATAAACAACACTACTCCTCACACAAAAATCAAAAAAGAAACCATGTCAAAAATATTAAACAATATTTCTACAACTCTCCTATTTTTCCAAGCCATTACAAACAAAAATAATCTGAATAAAAAACAATGCCTGAATCATTTCAACACTTATTTAGTCATCATTGTAAGTCAACAAAGAAATCTCTAGAATGGAACTTCCTCGTCTTCTGGATTTGTAGTATAATCCAATTCTTCTCCATCTTCTCTTTCTCCTTTTGGATCCAAGAAAATAAAGTTATCCACGATAATTTCAGTAGAAAATCTTTCTACTCCTTCTGTGTCTTGCCACTTTCTAGTTCTAAGTCTACCTTCAATGTAGGTTCTTTTACCTTTTGTAAGGTATTTACCAAGAACTTCTGCTCATTTTCCATAAGCAACACATCTATGGTATTCCGCGTCTTCCAAGATGTTTCCATCTTTGTTCTTAAATTTCCTATTGGTTGCTACTGTAAAATTCACAACAGGCGTACCACTACTTTCAATAGTTTTTACCTGCAAATTGTTGGTAGCTCTTCCAATAATCATCACCTTGTTCAAATCCATGTCTAAATAACTTTATTCATATAAAAAAGTAAATGGACAAACTCCATCTTCTCGTGTTTAACAAATTTTAAACAAAAATCAATTGATTTTCAATTCTTTTTCAGTAAATATTCTTTCGTATATATGAAAATAAACTATTACAAATCAAAATGCGCCTAGGTGATGGAACTGGTATACATGCTAGACTCAAAATCTGGTGGCTTCACGGCCGTGCGGGTTCAAGTCCCGCCCTAGGTAATTAAAAGAAACAATTCAATCCACATACTAATCCTTCTTAACCGAAGGATTTTTTTATTTCCAGGTTTTTTCTCTCATCTTGCTTTTTTCCTATAAAACTTTATACACAAATTACTTTAGAATATAAACTAAATTAATGGGAAATATAGTCTTAGTCTGAGCAGGATGAACTGGAATGTCAGGAATCGCAGGAATCCTACAAGAACTCTGATTCACAAACATCATCTGCATAGACAGCAAACAAAGCCAACTTACAGACAAATTACAAGCAAGATGACTCCAAACAATCATCTGACATTGACAATATCAAATAGACAAAAACGACTCTATAATTTATTCCGAAGCTGCCGCAAATAGCCCAGAAGTATTTTTAGCAAAAGAAATTTCCAAAAAAGAGAAAAAAATAATGCTTATTATGAATTATTTCCAATTTTTGGGAGAAATTTCCAAATATTTTTTGACTATATGAATCACTTGAAGCAACGGGAAAAGCTCAACATCTGCACTGACAATATATTGAGCAAAAGATTTAGACAACTTTGGACTTTGAATATTATGAGCATTGGTCCCAGATTTTCAGAATCAAAGCTATTTGATAAACAACAATCACAAAGCAGAAATAAAAAACATTTTTGATAAGATATTGACTGGCAGATCCAAAGAAAAAATAGAAGCAAAAAAACTTTTATTTATCGTAGAAGCTTGTGAATATATGCGTCATTTTCTATATTTGGACCTAGATTATGCAACAATTACAAACATAGAATATGATCATGCTGACTATTTCAAAAGCTTTGAAGATTACAAAAAAGCATTCAAAGAAATGCTACACAAGCTCAAACATAATTGCTTTGTAATCAATTGATTCTTACAACAAAATCCAGAATTTAAAATTTTTGAAAATATTATAGAAATCCAAGAAGAAAAATCTGACTTCAAATACATTTTTGGACCACACACAAACATCAACGCAAGTATCACAAAAGCACTTCTAAACACGCAAAATCCCAAAAAAATAGAATTAAACGAATTCAAATGAATTTGGCGTCGCATGGAATATTTATGAACAGCTCAAAATTGAGCAACACTTTTCTCCGATTATGGACATATGGCCTCTTCTATCAAACTTGGATTTGAATCAACAAATGCAAAGTTTCCTAACAAAAAAATTATAACTATTTTTCAACCACATCAAATAAACAGAATTTTTACAGGACGAAAGGATTTTATTCAAAGTTTCGCATGATTTGAGCAGGTTTATATTTATGATATTTTCGCAGCAAGAGAGAATATTGCTGATTTTGACTTTTCAAAAACTGGAAAAGATGTCCACAATATCAAAGAACTCGGAGAACACTTCGCCAAATCCTGCTGATGAGAATATTTAGAAAAACGAGAATCCGTAGAAAACATCATCAACAATGCAGGTCCAGATGAAATCGTTGTGGTCTTTTCAGCTTGAGATATAGACTATGATTTACGCAATAAAATAAAACTAAATAAGTAATTTTTCAAAAAAACAAATTTAAGTTGATTTCTTAGTAAAAAACAATATTCTGACAATAAATAAAGTATTTTTATATAAAAACAAAAAAATGAAAAAAACACTTACCATCATTATTGGAATCTGATTTTTGTTTTTGTTTGGCTGTCAGAAAATCACAATCAGCAATGAAAATCCTTTTGTAGATCAAATATCTTCTTTTGATGATTGTATACAAGCATGATTTTTAGCAACTGATGACAATCCTAGAGTTTGTAGTGATTGAACAAATATCTTTGTAGAAGAAATTAAAGTAATAGAAGAAAACGATGATACAGATGAAATCCTTGAGGACGATCAAAATGATTTAGAAGAAAATTTAGAAGACTTGGAAGACAATGAAAGCGAGGAAAACAATGAGAATAATATAGAAAACAACACACTAGACATCAAAGATGATTTAGAAAGCGAAGCTGAGGCATCTGACCAAAACGATCTAACAGCACTACAACAAAAAATCAAAGAATCCTTAGAAAAAAGAAACAATGACAATGATGAACAAGAAGAATGAATCACCGAAGAAGACATAGATAGGCTTGAAAGCATTATAGACCAAATAATAATGCAATAATTTATTACTCAAAAACAAAAATGGCTTTTTTTATGGAAATATGCAAATGAATATTCTTTTTTATCACAACAGTCTTGGCGCTATTTTTTCTTAGATGAAAAGAACTTGTAAATCAA
>CAZOFM010000006.1:14783-16021 GCA_964579255.1 uncultured Candidatus Peribacteria bacterium | reverse complement strand
TGGGGCTGCATGAACTGGAGTCAACACATCAGGATTACTATTATGAGATCTGTTAGCATCCAAATGATATACAATTTTGGCAGACAAAGAATATGCATCTATTATCAAATGAGACAACAACAACTTTTTTTTATATATATCTGATCAAGAAGGGGAGTTGTTTCTAGACAAAACTATAGATTATTTTTTCGCATTTGATGATTTCGCTATAAACAAAAATGAAAAAGTCTATTCTTTCAAAAACATTTTTAACATCAAAGATGTACAATTGAAATACAAAAATGTGTTTGCATTTGGCGGAGCTCTAAAGGTTTTATGAATTTCCAGCAAAGAATGAGAAGAGTTTTTAGCAAAAGTTTTTGATGGAGAAATTCTTCAAACAAACATCGCTGATATGCAAGCTTGATATGACTATATCGTAGAAAAATGTGAAGATGTTTGTGAAAAAATCGATTTTTCAAAACAAATTGCAGATCCCAAAAAATTAATGTTTGGAAATGAGATAATCGCAAAATGAGCTTTGGAAGCTGGAATGGATTTTTTTTCTGCATATCCAATGACTCCAGCAAGCTCTTTGATTGATGTAATCACACAAGATGATCGTGCAATATTCTTTCAATGAGAAGATGAAATCGCAGTAAGTATGGCAATGCTTGGAGCAAAAATGGCTGGCAAAAGAGCTATGTGTGGTACAAGTGGTGGAGGTTTTGCATTGATGACAGAATCTATTTCCTTCTCCAACCAAGCTGAAATATGAGGTGTATATGTTTTAGCACAACGCGACGGTCCTTCTACTGGGACTCCTACATATACTGGGCAATCTGATCTTACTTATGCTCTCAATGCAAGTTTTGGTGATACATTCCCAATCGTTCTATCCCCATCTACATTTGAAGAGTGATATAATTTGACCGGAAAAGCATTAAACCGATCAGATATTTACCAACATCCAGTAATAATTCTCACAGACAAACAATATTCTGAATGATATATCGCAGTCAATCCCAATAATTTAAAGGCAGAATCTATTGATAAAGGTAAGCTTGTCCAATGATCAGAATGATACAAAAGATATCAATTTGTAGATGATGGGATTTCTCCATACACAATCCCAGGTACAAAAGATGGCGAGTTTATTACCACTTCTTACGAACACGATGAATACGGTACAACCAACGAAGACCCAGAAATTAAGAAAAAAATGCAAGACAAAAGAGACCAAAAACTCAAAACTTTTG
>CAZOFM010000006.1:11075-14773 GCA_964579255.1 uncultured Candidatus Peribacteria bacterium | reverse complement strand
TGTCCAAAAAGAATTTAATGATGACTTTTATGGTTATGAAATAATCAATCCGGAAGCAGAAAATTTCTTTATTACATATTGATGGAACAGATTTGTATTAGAAGATTTTATTAGACAAAACCCAGATAAAAACTATGGATTAATTATAGTGACCGTACTGCAACCATTTGATTTGAGATTAAAGGAGTTCTTAGAAGAAAAAAATAGTCAGATTCAATCTTTAGTTTTTGTAGAAATGAGCGCATCTGGTCAATTCCAAAGACTAATCACAGAACAATGTCATCTAAACAAAGAAATCTGGAACAATAAAATCAAACATCATCGTAAATACACACTTTATCCAATATTTGGAGAGGAGTTAAATAATTGATAATAGTTAATTGATAATAAGTTAAAAAAATCCAAAAATAATTATAAATTAACACACATTTTACATTATAAATAATTAGCAATGAGAGCTGGTTTAAATAAAATACAACGATGTCCATGATGTGGAAATTTCCTAATACAATTAGCAATTAAAAATGCTATCAAAGAGTTGAATATAGACAAAAAAGATCTTGTAGTGGTTTCTGGAATTGGATGTAGTGGAAAAATGAGTCAGTATATAGATTGATATTGAGCAGAAACTTTGCATGGTAGATCTGTACCATTTGCAGTTTGACTAAAACTTGCTAATCCTAAATTAACTGTAATTGCTTATGGATGAGATTGAGATGGTTATGGAATTTGATTGGGACATTTACTTCATGCAGCCAGAAGAGATGTAGATATTACATATATAGTTGCGGATAATGAAAACTATGCATTGACCACAGGGCAAGCATCTCCTACAACTCCGCTTAATATTCCTACAAAATCTACACCAGCTGGAAATACAATCACTCCATTCAATCCTTTGGAACTGGTAAAATCTGCTGGTACAAATAGCGTTTTTGATGCGATAGACAAAGATATAAAATGATTAACAGAAACAATCAAAACAGCAATTCAACACAAATGATTCTCACATATCCGTGTCAATCAAGCTTGTCCTACTTGGAAAAACTGGTAAAGAATGAAACAATATCTTACTCCAATCAAAAAATGAACAATCTCAGATGTGAAACTTGGATCTCATATAGTTTTTGAAGAAATCGATGAAAAATGAAAACTTCATCAATGCAAATGACTAGAACATATTGTCCAAATAGACCCAAATATCGTAGTCGTAGACAATCACGACCGCGCCCTAGAATTTCGACCAAAATGATTGCCCGTAATACATATAGACCAACACACCGATATGAGACCAGTTTCCAAAGAATGAATCAATGTTGGTAATTTTTTACGCTATGCATTAGATGAATGAATTATCAGCTGAGTACAACAAATCAACACAGAATATTCTCTATTGAATTTCGATTTAAAGCAAATAAAGAAATCTGACTATATTTTGGACATAGATCTTGATTTTTGGCATCCAGATATGAGTATTGAAAATTTTTATAAAACAATCGAAATTACTCAAGAATTAATAAAAAAAGCGAGATTTATCACAATAGCAACTTCGCCTTATTTTATGGATCAAAATCTGGCTTTAAGTATATTAAAACAACTATTTATCTAAGTTTTCTTTAATTTCTTTCATCATATTAAAAATTGTTTTTTTATAAGAAAGGCTGGTTTTTCAAGAATTATATAAAGCCCTTGTTTTTAAATTTATATATAATTGAGATAGTTCTTTTTTTGTATATTTGGAAAAACCATTTTCAATATTTTTTAGCAACTCATTTTGATTCTTCATTATTAAATATATACCATCTAAAATTTAAACAACTCTTCTAATTTCTTCTAATGATGTAATTCAATCCAACATTTTCAAAATTCCATCTTCCTTGATAGTCAAATATCCAGTTTCTCTAGCTTTGGAATACATCATCAATGTAGATGCTCAATCAATAATCATGTTTTTGATATCATCAGTAATTTCAAATGTTTCCAAAAGTCAGATTCTTCAAATATATCCATTTCCATTACATTTATCACATCCAACAGCTTGTGGAATTTTTCAATCTCGTTCTATTTTCATACTAGGATTTGCATCTGTAATTTTTTTGATAGTTTCTTCTACTTCCACCTTTTCTCCATATTGTGGATCTCTTTTTGTAGCACAATGAGGACATAATTTCCTTACTAATCTTTGAGCAACAATTAGATTTAAAGCTGGTGCAAGCATATATGGTTTTACTCACATATTCAAAATCCTTGTAATAGATTCAATAGCCGAATTTGTATGCAAAGTAGTAAAAACCAAGTGACCTGTCAATGCCGCATTGATACTTGCATCTGCTGTTTCAGAAGTTCTCGTTTCTCAAACCAATATAATATCAGGATCATGTCTCAAACACGCCTTTAAGCCCAAATCAAAATCATATCATTTGGAATAATTAATTTGTGATTGTTGCACTCCCGCTAATTGGTATTCAATAGGATCTTCCAATGTAATTATTTTCTTTTCTCAATCATTTAATGTATGCAAAATAGAGTATAGTGTTGTGGTTTTTCAAGAACCAGTAGGTCCAGTCACAATTGTAATTCAGACATTTTTTGCAAGATTTTTTTTGAGGATATCATAGGTTTTTCATTTGAATCAGATTGTCTCGAAAGACACAAATCATCTACCAGGATCCAAATATCTAATCACCGTACTTTCTGATCATATTCAAGGCATAAAGTTTATTCTCACATCTACTTGCTTAGTTTCTCAATGCCTATTTACTGCTTCAAAACTAAATCTTCCATCTTGAGGGATATAGTCCACATTCATTTTTGTTCAAGCAATAAATTTTAATTTTTGCAAATACTTCAAAAAATCTTCATGTGAAAATTCAAAAATTTCTTGCAAAACTCAATCTATTCTAAGTCTCAAAACCACACCAGATTCTTGTGGTTGAAAATGCAAGTCAGACGCTCAAGTTTGAAAAGATAATCTCACAATTTCCATAATAAAATCTCATGGTTCCATAGAATCCCTTTTTTCATATAGTTTTTTCATCATAGATATCGCTCATTCTCATTCAGCTTCTTTTTGTTTTTTTTCTGCAGCAGCTTTTTTATCCTCTTCTGCTTGCATCTGATCATACCATCCAAGAGCATAATTAAATCACTCTTCTGAAGTGTAATAAATATCTGATAAAAAGCTTTTATCTTCCAACATTTTTACTACTTTTTGTAGTTGTTCTGGGAAATTGTTTGTAGTCAGTACTTTCAATACATTTTTATTTTTCTCAAAAACAAGAACCTGAATTTTTTCTGCAGTTTCTTTTGGCATTATTTTGAGTTGCACAAAATCTGGCTTTAATGCCTGTACTCCTTGTAATTCTAATATTGATTTTTCTAATTGTGACATTCAATAATATAGTTCATCTAAAGCTATTTACTATACTATTACATTATAGTCAGATTTGTTTTTTTTCAAAAACTTATTTGTATTATCCAAAAACACATCTTGACATATCACAAAAACTATTTTATACTAAAGAGAAATCCACGATGATCAGAACCAGGAATAGAAATCACTGATAATGACGAACTTTCCACGAATTTATTGATAAAAACATGGTCTATATGACTCCAAACAATAGGCAAAATATTGCTACGCCAAGTAAAAGTTATAGGCAAAGACCTGGAAAGATTAATAAATTCTCACTCAAATC
>CAZOFM010000006.1:0-11065 GCA_964579255.1 uncultured Candidatus Peribacteria bacterium | reverse complement strand
GGAATTTTCAAATCATTTTGCAAAATTCCAGTAATATCTAGACCATGGAGAAGTATTAAAATCTCAAACAGCAACAACCTTATCATTGTGGATTCTATGATTTTCCTGATGCAAGGAAAATCCATCAAAAAATTGCTGAATCTGCTTATTTCTCATATCAAAGTATTTTCAACTAATTGGAGAACTCATATGCAACAAATAAAAATAAACTGGCTTTCAGTTATAATCCACAGAAAAATAAGCATATCTCCAAGCTCATTGAGGAAAGTCATCAGCCCAATTATCTATTTTATTTTTACTAAAAACCATATTTCAGACAAAAGATTTGGACCAATAGGTGGCATTTGTATATGGATATTTTTCATCAAGAATTTCTTTCAATCCCAAGTGATGATGGTCTGCAAACTCTACAAACATCAATAAATCTGGATCTTCATCTTCTATCAAATCTATCAATCCACTATAGTTTGTATTATCTTTGTAGACATTGGCATATAAAATTTTTAATCATCCAGTCATATTTTCTTGTATTTGAGGAATATCTACATTATAAAAATATGAAAACTTTTTGGAAAATAAGAAAAAAACAAGTCCAGATAATAATATAAATATTCTAAACAAAAGCCCTATTTTGTGCTTGTTTTTTTTAGCCAGATTTTTTGCATAAATTATAGATCCTACAAGCCCAATAAAACTAAAACACAAAATATAAGGCAAAAAACTTAATGTCAGTTCTGATAAGTAAAAATCTGGAAATAAAGTTGCAAAAAAACTCAAAAACAAAAATATTGAATAACTTATCACGATCAAAATCAGCATATTTTTTATTTACTTATAAACAAAGTAATTTTAGTTTTTTAAATTCACAAAACAAGAGCAAAGAAATCTTGATTATATCAGACAAATCATTATCAAAAAACAAGATTTCAATTTATCAAAAGCAAAATGAAGTTCCATATTATAATTTTTTGATGTCAGATGAACTATGCAGATAGTGCTAGGATCAAAGCAGTCCTCACAAACTGCTGATTTTCGCATACAGATAATATTCAAGAAGCCGATATTGTGATTTTTGATACATGTTCTGTTCGCCAAAAATCAGAAGATAAAATCACCGGCAAACTCAAAGAAATCTCCAAACATCAAAAAATCCGAATTACAGGTTGTATGATTCAACATAATCTCAGAAATCAAAAACTTTCCAATAAAAAATTAGCAGACAATCTCAAAATTTGAAATTTTCTTGGAAATATTACAAACAGGACACCAAAAGTAATCTGACTAAATGCAGAAGATATACACAAAATAAAATCAGATTCTTGATCTAGTTCTGTATTTATCAATCACGCATTCAATCCAACATTTCATAACTTATCACAAACACGAGCCAATTTGGAATTATTTTTTAGAATAGATGATCTTGGTTTTTTACCAATAATTTTGAAAGAGCTTGGCTACAAAATATCATATGATGGAGAAATCACAAACGAATATTCCAAAATCGCATCAAATTGATTTAATACATCAATGAATTCTCACCACAAAACCGCATATATTCCTATTTCTACTTGATGTAATCAATTTTGTAGTTATTGTATTGTGCCTTATGCCAGATGATTAGAAAAACATTATCCCAAATCTCAAATAATTCAAGAAGTAGAGGAGCATATCCAATCTTGAGCTGAAGAAATAGTTTTGCTTGGACAAATTGTAAATAAACATCCAGAATTTGTAGAAATTATAAAAGATCTTTTAAAGTTGAAATGACTCAAACGATTGAGATATACATCTCCTTATCCCAACTTTTATAGTCCAGAATTATTAGAATTACACGAATCAGAAGCAAAACTATGTCCTCATATTCATATTCCTTTACAATCTTGATCTGATTCTATTCTAAAATCAATGCGTAGATGATACGATTCCAAACAAGCGAAAGAATTTATTGATAATATCAGATCTCTCCAAAGAAATATTAGTATCACCACAGATATTATTGTCTGATATCCTGGAGAAAGCGAAAAAGATTTTCAAGATACATTAGAGCTTGTAAAATATTCCAAATTTGATATGATTTATATATGAATATATTCGCCAAGACCAGGAACTTATGCATACAAAAACCATCCGGACAATATAGATCGCAAAACAAAACGAAATAGACGAAATCAATTAAACAACTTACTAAAAACAATATCTCTGGAAAATAATCAAAAAGAAATCTGACAAATTAGAACAGTTATTGTTGATAAATTAGATTGAAACAATATATATTGATATACAGACAATATGAAACAAATTGTTATAAATAATCCAAATCCAACAAAAAAAGTCAGAATTTGAGATTTTATAAATAGTAAAATTACAGAAAGTCAGGCATTCAAATTATTGTGAGAAATCATAGATCACGACTAATTCAAAATTACAATATTTACTTAATAATATATTCAAAAATGTGATTATTACCAAGTGGATTCCCAGAATACACACCATCCCAGCAAATTGTTTTTGACAAGATCAAGCATTTAATAGAAGAAAAATATAAATCGTTTGGTTATTCTCACATACATACTCCAGCAATAGAATCTAATAAAGTTCTGTTGGCCAAATCAGGCGAAGAGACTGGAAAACAAATTTTTGGTTTGTATTGATTAGCTCAATGAGCTGAAGATCTCAAGGATTATTCATTACATTTTGATCTTACAATTCCATTTGCCAGATATGTTTTGGATCACGAATCCGAATTAGTTTTTCCATTCAAACGCTACCAAATCCAAACAGCTTGGAGATGAGAAAGAGCTCAAAGATGAAGGTTTAGAGAATTTTGGCAGTGTGATATAGACACAGTTTGGCGTGCTGATTCCAGCTCATCTACGATTTTTTATGATGCCGAAACATTGATTGTAATGGCAGAAATATTTGCCGAAATTCAAAAAATCTATCCATCCATTCCCAATGTTGTAATTCATTATAATGATAGAAAATTTTTATGAAAATTATTAGACCATTATCCAAATAAATCAGATTTATATTCTCTTTTTGATAAATACTACAAAATATGAAAAGAAAAATTTAATCAAGAATTGCAAAATTTAGTATGAGAAGAGGAATCTGAAAAAATCAAATTACAAATCCAAAATCCAGACAAAAATCCGGAATTATTAGAGTTAGAAAAATATATTTTACAATTAAATATAAATAATTTAAAGCTGATTTTTGATCCTTTTATCACTAGATGATTGGATTATTATACAGGAATGGTCTATGAAAGTTTTTTCGAAAATGAAATGTCTCTGGGAAGTATCAGTTCTGGTTGAAGATATGAAAATTTGACCACATATATAGATCCCAAAAGAGATTTTTCAGGAGTTTGAGGGAGTATAGGTATATCTAGATTGGTAAGTTTGATATTAGAAAAAGAATCTGATTCTATCGGCAAAACAACTGATTATTTATGTTTAAATTTTTCAGATACACTTCAAGAAACAGTAAAATTAGCAAACAAATTAAGATCTGAATGAAATATTGTAGAGATTTATCCATCGCCAGATAAGTTGTGAAAACAATTTTCTTATGCAGACAAGAAAAAGATTCCTTTTGTTTTGATTCTTTGAGACTGAGAAAAATCAGAATGAATCTACAAAATTAAAGATATGAAAACTTGAGTAGAAAATTCTTATGATTTGTAAAAATCAAATAATAAATAAGCAAATAATTTATTGATTTTTTACTATAACTATGTATATACAAAGCATATTATTTACTACTTAAGCATTGTAAAATGTCTATCTTGCAGTTTATATTGATAATTTCAGCATTGATTTTTACCTTATTTGGTATAGATTTATACAAACGCAAAAAAGTAAATATATTACATGCAATCGTATTTTTGTGATGATGAATAGCAATAATTATATTTACCTTTAATCAAAACATATTAAATTCTTTTGGTGAGATATTTTGAATAGCAAGATGAGCAGATTTGCTAGTATATGTAGCAATTATCTTACTGTTTTATTTATATATTGGTTTACTTAATAGTCATACCAAAGACAAACACAACCTCACAAGATTGGTTTCTCAAAATGCTATTGATCAATGTCGATCATCATCTCAAGACAAAATATCAAAATATAAAAATCAGAATTTCAAAGACGAATTTATCTTCAATATCAGAGTCTACAATGAATGACTCAAAATTGGCTCCACAATCGACGAAGTTATCAAATTTGGCTTTTCCAAAATTCTTGTTGTAAACGACTGATCGCAAGATAATGGTTTGGAAGAAGTTCAAAAAAAACAAAAACAATATCCAGACAAACTCATATTGTTAGCTTCTCATACAATCAATCGTGGTGGAGGAGCAGCAAATCAAACCTGATATAATTTCATAAAAAAGTATTGAGAAAAACTATCAATCAAGCGATTTGTTTGATTTGATGCAGACTGACAAATGAATGTCGAAGATATGGATTCTTTTATAGAAGCGATACAAAACAAACCTCACGACTTATATTTATGATCCAGATTTATCAAATGATGAGCTGCAGAAAATATGCCAATTGTAAGAAAAATAGTCTTAAATATTGCACAAATTGTTACAAAATTATTTTATAGTTCCAAAGTCTCGGATCCTCACAACTGATACAGAGTAATTTCATTAAATGCACTCAAAAAATTTAATCTGACTTCTGATGGAATGCATTATGCTAATGAATTCAACGAACAACTCCAAAGAAACAAATTATCTTATATGGAAGTGCCTGTCTATATTCGTTATACAGATTACAGTATCCAAAAATGACAAAAAAATTCCAATAGTATCAAAATCTGATTGGAAATGATATACAAAAAAATATTCTTTAGATAGTTTTAATTTTTAAAAATATTATTCAAATGATAGATCTCAAAAAGGTTTTAGAAAACATCGATTGATACAAAAAAATATGTAAAGATAGAGGAATAGATATTGATGTGGATCAAGTTTTATTAGAAGAAGAAAAAAGAAAATCACTGCAAAAAGAAATAGATGATCTCAAATTTCAACAAAAAAAGTTTGGAGAAGAAAAAAAATATGACGAAGCAAAAGCCCTAAAAATCACGATCCAATCCAAAGAAGAAGAACACAAATCCATAATAGAAAATCTGAATAAAAATTTATATAGAATGCCAAATACAGCTTTACATCCAGATGTCCCAGTTGGAAAAGATGATAGTGAAAATGTGGTTGTTAAAACAGTTTGAGATATAAAAGAGTTTGGATTCCCTATCAAAGACCATATAGAATTAATGAAAAAACATGATATGGTAGATATAGAAAGAGGAGTCAAATTAGCTTGAACAAGAAGTTATTTTTTGAAATGAGATTGAATGTTGTTGGAACAAGCAATCCTACAATATACACTCAAAAAATTAGTAGAAAAATGATTTATTCCAATGACAGTACCAAATATTGTAAATCCAGAAGCTTTATTGGGAACTGGATATTTTCCTGGTTGAGAAGAAGATGCTTATTGGATGGAAAGAGATAATCAACGATTGATAGGAACATCAGAAATCCCAGTGACAGCTTATCATATGAATGAAGTTTTGGAAGAATCTGACTTACCAAAAAAATATTGTGGATATTCAGCATGTTATCGTCGCGAAGCCTGAACATACTGAAAAGATACAGCTGGATTATATAGAGTACATCAATTTTCAAAAGTAGAGCAGGTTGTGATTTTGCCAGCAGATCTAGCAATGTCTGAAGAATATCATAGACAAATTTTACAAAATGCCATTGAGGTAGTAGAAGATATGAAAATTCCATATCGTGTATTACAAATTTGTACTGGAGATTTGGCTATATGAAAATATAATTCTCATGACATAGAATGTCGAATGCCATCTCGCGATGCTTACGGAGAAACTCATTCAGTTACATCTTTTTTAGATTTTCAAGCTCGTAGACTAAATCTTCGCTATCGCGACAATGACTGAAAAATCCAATACTGCTATACTATGAACAACACAGCAATCGCTACTCCTAGATTTCTTATTTCTGTAATTGAAAACTATCAACAAGCAGATTGATCTATAAAAATACCAGATGTATTGATTCCTTATATGTGAAAAGAAATAATATCTTAATACAAAAAAAGCTCAGAAGCGGGCTTGAACCGCCGACCTCACCCTTACCATGGGTGTGCTCTACCGACTGAGCTATCTGAGCAATTATATATTTTTCTATTTAAAAAAATCCATAAA
The DNA here is from genome assembly GCA_964579255.1 of uncultured Candidatus Peribacteria bacterium. Lineage (GTDB taxonomy): Bacteria > Patescibacteriota > Gracilibacteria > Absconditabacterales > Absconditicoccaceae > UBA5124. Next base: position 4,816 of record CAZOFM010000006.1, on the reverse strand, counting down.
TGGATCTTGAATATTTCAATGGAGGCACCTGTCGGATTCGAACCGACGAACCAAGGTTTTGCAGACCCGTCTATTAGACCACTCTAGCAAGGTGCCAAACATTACAAGACACAATATAAGAATTTTATAAACAAATGCAAACAAAAAATCAGATTCTTGTTGTTTTTTTAGACTTGAATTAATATAAAGTATCTGTATTCTTTAGTAAATTATTTTATTTTCTACTATAAATACAAATGGAAAATCAAAATTTGGTGGTAGCAATGCCAGGTGTGGACGAACTTTATCAAGAATTTGTAAATGCGATAAGAGATGGTGTACACGAAAACATCAGATGAGTTGTGAAATCAATTAGCTGATACATAGAAAAAGCAAAGGATGAAATACCAAATATTATTGGTCTAGATCCTCAAACATGATTGTTTTTGAATATAGATATTGCAAGTTGAGATCATATACTATCTTCTTTTGTGGAAAAACAAGGATTTATAGCTAGAAATGCTCTAAAAGTTTTATTGTCCACAGTATGAGCTAGCACTTTTTCTAACTTTATAGAAAAAATGAAAAAAAACGAAGAAGACAAGGAAGTGACAATCAATACATTATCAAATATAATGAGAATCTTCTTTGAAAATCTTGGTAAAAAATATTTAACTCAAGAAAATGGAGACACAATCAGACAAAAAATAGCAAATCTATTTATTTAATATTAATTTTGACGGAATTTATGGACCAGAATTTTGTCACATTCAATGACTCAAATCTGTATTTTCAAAATACACAATTTTTGCAATCCACAATATGATTTGTAAGTATTGTAGATATTGATACTTATGTAAAATATTCTTTTACTAGTACAATTGGAGAGTTAATTGTTTTTTGATGAGATATTAAGACTTTCAATAAAGACCATATTGAAAACGAGAATTTTGTGGTTTACCAAATTCAATCTACCAATAATTTGCCCCTTATTCAATCTCAAGATATGATCAGAATAGATTTGAGTGATGAGTGATTTATTAGTAAAAGTTTTATCAAAAATCTATTACAATGATTTCCGTTTTTCACATTAATATTGATATGAGTGCTTACTACAATATTACCAGCCAAAATAGCAATAGTTTTTCAATATATTAGTCTGATTTGAATTTTTGCAGTTTTATTATATTATATTAGCAAAATTATTAAGGTTTTTTACAAAACTATCACATCCAAAGCAATTGATTATAATTGAGTAAGTGTATATTATAGAAATAGAGCTGATTTATTAAACATAAACCCAGAATATATAGAAGAACTCAAAAAACTATCCAATCAGTTTGCTATCAAAGAGATTGTTTTTATACAATGAGTTTGTTTGATTAAACAAGTACCTTATCAAGTTCGTTTATCTGGTTTTCTAAAAAACATTTTTTCTTCCAAAAAAGATAAAAACAACAAAGAATTGATCCAAAATACAATCAAGTTTTTTCTTACAAATACTCAGGCTTTACCTTATACGCAAAACATCCTATGAAAGACAAACTCTTAGGCAATATCAAATGAGTATTTAAACCGATTACAAATGTATTCCAAAGCAAAAAAAAAGATAGTTGAGAAAATCAAGAACTTTCAGAAGAAAAGATTTTGAAGAAATATCAACGCCTTTTTTCACAAAAAATATTGAAAGATATCGAACTTAGAGACGAAGATGTTATTTGTGCAAAAATAGCTCATATCAGCTATAATCCCAGTAAAGATCGTTCAGATTCAGTAAATTCTTATATATATGATAAAAAATTAAGTACAGAAAATAGTGCTATTTATGTAAATTGAGAAACAAAAATTGTGATTTTCTGAATTAGATGAACTGTTGTCAGTGATATCAAAGACCTAATTAGTGATATACAAATAGTATTGGGAATACAAAATATAGACCCAAGAGTAGGGGAGGTTTTGAATATGTACGACACAATTAGGAGAGAATATCAATGATACTCAATACGAGTTTGTGGACATTCTTTGTGAGGTACATTGAGTTATATTGTAGGGAAACATAGAAATCCAGGTCGTTGTACTGTGTTTAATCCATGAGCTTCTATCAACACTCTTTTTGTACAAATGCTACAAGATACTCTGACAAAAAAAGAATGGACCCAAAAAACTTATACCTACAAAATATTATGAGATTTGATATCTTCAATGGCTTTTGTCTGAAATACAGACACATTTAGAATCAAAGCAACTGATCCCTTGCAATTACATACAGTAGATAATTTTGTGTAAAATAGCTAAATTTTTAGATTTTTGATATCTCTATCCATTTGTCTTTTGATATCTTTTTCTTTGAGAATTTGTCTTTTTTCTATTTTTCTCATAAGTTTGGCAATTCAAACTTTGATTTTGATTCTTCAATTTTTAGTCACAAATACTTCCAAAGGCAAAAGAATATTTCCTGATACATCCAAAGACGCCGAAATCCTTGCCAACTCTTTTTTGTTAAACAATAGTTTTCTCCTAGCTTTGGAATTGTATCAAGGAGCTAAATTATAAGATGTCTTAGAATACAAAGGCACATCCATTCATATAATCCAAAACTCTCTATTATCTAATTTGATAAAAGCATCTTTGATATTTACTTGTTTGGATTTTATAGATTTTACCTCATGTCACTGAAGGACAATTCCTGCATCATATTGTTTCTCTATACTATAATCATAAAATGCTGATCTATTTTTTGTGATAAGTTTCATATCTTCAAACACATATAAAATACTATTTATCCCAAAGTATTTTCGTTTTTGCAAATCCAAATCTCATATTAATATCTATTATTTTTTCTGCAGAATCTATATTTGTGGATTCAAAATATCATTTGGATTTTTGCTCAAAATCTACTAATTCCAACTGTCACAACAAATGTTTGTAATGTAATCTTACTCCAATATCTTTTGCTAATTTAATAGTTATATCTGCAAATGATGATTCAATATCAAGTTTTTCCAATTCATCATTTACCTTTATATCAGAAATCAAAGCCGCTCAATGTATTTTTAGATTTTTTGTAATAGTATTGGTCAAATCCAAATTTTGCAAAGAAAATAAGTTTTTGATATACAAATACAATGCTTGTTTTGACTCTACACCAAGCGACATTGTACTATAATAACTTTGAAGTAAATTCAGATTTGTTTCTTCTTGAATAGAGTAGTATTGATAATGATCTTTTGCTCCAGAAAAAATCTTTAAAGCTCTATCTGATCAATAATTACCCTCCAAAAAATTATCTGTATCTTTTCACATAATAGTCAGGTCGCTCATCAAAGAATTTAGATAAAGTTTGGAATAAGAGCTATTTATCAAAAAAGGATATGCTACATAAGATCAAAATTTAGTGTCAGTTGATGGATTCAATGATGTATAGACTCATATAGAAAAGAATCAAACCACCACCAATAAAAACAAAATCAAACCAAAAATCTTACCAAACCAACCTTTATAACTCCAAATCACAATAGAACTAAAAATAATAATTATCGGATAAATCAAATGCAAATCAAACCCATTTATATTCAAAGAAAAAACATTCCAAACCTCCAAAAGCATCAAAAAACCTATCACAACCAAAGCCAAAATAGTCAAAGTCCTAAAAAAACCATGAACTTTTTGTTTTTTATATACTATTTTTTCTACAATTTGCGGTTCTGGACTATTATAAGAAGTCGCAGAAATTGGTTCAACTTCCGCCTGTGCTTGAGGGACAACATTTGCCTCTAAATTTACGGGTTCTGGAGTTGGGTTAGGAGTTGTTTGTTGGGGATTGAGTGGGTTCAAATTCATAGGATTTTGAGGTGTTTCAGTCATTTGGAAGTTATTTAATATTTAAATTTTTATAAACTAATTGAATCTGGATTTATTCTTGTTTGTTCCATGCTATCTCTATCTCTAATAGTCACCGTTCAGTCTTCTATTGTCTGATGGTCTATCGTAATACAATAAGGTGTTCAGATTTCATCTTGTCTACGATAACATTTTCCAATATTTCAACTATCATCATATTCACACATATATTCTTTACTAAGTTTTTTATATAAGTTTTCAGCAAATTCCACAATTTTTGGATCTTTTTTGACCAATGGAATAATAGCAAATTTCACAGGAGCAATGTTTTTGTGAAATCTAGCAACCACTCTGGTCTGTTCGTTTCAATTTCAGTCAGTATATTTTTCTTCATCATAAGCATCAATCAACACAGTCATTATTGACCTAGTCAATCACCAACTTGGTTCTACACAATGAGGAATATATCTTTTCCCTGTATAAGGATCATTATACTGCATATCTTTACCAGAAAATTCCATGTGTTGCTTGAGATCATAATCTGTCCTATAAGCAATACCTTGTAATTCTCCCCATCATCGTGGAAATAAATATTCTACATCACAAGTTCATTTACTATAAAAGCTCAATTCATCTGGCTCATGATCTCTAAATCTCAATAATTCTTCTTTGATTCAGATTTCTTCTATCCACCATTTTTTACTCAAATCTTTCCGCATTTCAAATGTTTCCAATCAGATTTTCTCATCATTTTCTATAAAATATTCTATCTCCATTTGATAAAATTCTCTCATTCTAAACATAAAATTTCCAGGAGTAATTTCATTTCTAAAAGCTTTTCAAATCTGAGCAACTCCAAAAGGAATTCTAGATCTCGTTGTATCCAAAATATTTCTAAAATTCACGAAAATTCCTTGTGCTGTTTCTGGTCTCAAATATATGTCAGTACCTTCTCATTCAATTATTCATTGTTGAGTTTTGAACATTAAGTTGAATT
>CAZOFM010000005.1:10632-16668 GCA_964579255.1 uncultured Candidatus Peribacteria bacterium | reverse complement strand
CTGATGCCACCTTTTCCTCAGATTCCTCCGACTCCACATACTCACAAAAAAGCTGATAGAAAACCAGCAGCTACTCCTGCCAAAAAAGTAGAAAGAGTCGCTACGACATCAGCTAATCTCGTGAAAAAACAAGAAATTATTATAGAAGACAAAATCACAGTCAAGGAATTTTCAGAAAAAATGTGAATCCCATTACCAGAAGTAATGAAAGTCCTAATGACCAACAAAATTATGACATCTATTACAGCATCTCTAGATTTTGATACAGCAACTTTGATAGCTGATGAACTTTGAGTAGTAGTAAAACAAAAAGAACATCAATTGAATTTAGAATCCTTTTTGAGCTGAGATTTGCAGTCTATCCTGGCATTGGATAAAGATGCAGAATACAAAGAATCTCGCCCTCCAATAGTGACTATTATGTGACATGTAGATCATGGAAAGACATCATTGCTTGATTATTTGAGACAGACAGGAGTCGCTGAATGAGAAGCTTGAGGAATTACACAATCAATATGAGCTTCTGTAGTCCAACATGATAGCAAACAGATTTGTTTTATTGATACTCCTGGACACGAACTATTTACTAGTTTGAGAGCAAGATGAGCAAAATTGACGAATATTGCTGTAATTGTTGTTGCTTCTGATGACAGTGTAATGCCGCAAACAATAGAATCAATCTGACATGCCAAGGCAGCGGGTGTTCCAATTATTATCGCAATTACCAAAATTGACAGACCAGGTAAAAATATCGATCAAATCAAACAAGACCTAGCAAAACATGATATTGTACCAGAAGATCGAGGTGGAGATGTACCGATAGTATGAATTTCATCCAAAACCTGACAAGGAATCCCAGAGCTTCTAGAAAACATTCTTTTGCAAACAGAAATGCTTGATCTCAAATTCAACCCAGATAGAGCTGCTGCAGGAGTGATTTTGGATGCACACAAAGACCCAAAACAATGAGTAATTTCTTCTGTAATAGTGATGACAGGTACTCTCAAAGTTGGAGATATAGTGGTTGCTTATGATACTTATGGAAAGGTTAGAAGAATGCAGGACCGAAAAGGGAAAAATATACAAAAAGCTATTGGTGGAGAACCAGTACAAATATTAGGAATTACCGAATTACCAGAACCAGGTCGTATTATGGAAGTTGTTTCTAGCGAAAAAGAAGCTCAACAAAGAGTTGCAGCTGTTTTGGAACATGAAAGCAAATCATCTCCAGAATCTGCAATACAACAATTCTTGAGTGGCCTCAAATCTGGTGAAAGAGAAATTACAGATTTGTGATTAATTCTCAAAGCCGATGGAAGTAGTAGTTTGGAAGCACTCAAACAAGCTGTAGCTGGTGTAGATGTTCCAAAGAATGTAAATCTCAAAATCGTGCATTCTGATGTAGGACATTTTAGTGATTCTGATATATCTTTGGCGCAAGCTTCCAAAGCATTATTGATATGATTTAATATTTCTCTCAATGCTACTCTCAAGAAAAAAGCTGAAAATCTCAAAATAGAAATGAAAAGTTTTGATGTAATTTATGAATTGACTGATTATCTGGACAAATTATTACAATGAATGATAGAATACGAACAAGAAGAAGTAGTGGTATGAAAATTAGAAGTACTAGGAATCTTCTACAGCAAAAACAAAGATATGACAGTTGGATGAAAGGTCATAGAATGAAAAGCCAAAAACAAACTCAAATTCAGAATATTGAGAGGAGATGAAATCCTTGGGAATGGGAATATTGTTTCACTCCACAAAAACAAAGATCAAGTAAAAGAAATGGGACAATGAGAAGAATGTGGTCTCAAAGTGTTGACCAACAAGAGAATTGAAATTGGAGATATTTTGGAGTTTGTAGAAATGCAAGATATTATAGATTAGAGTATAAAAAAATTAAAGAGACGTTTTGTCAAAACGTCTGTATGACGGCAAAACTCTCTATAAAATAAATAATTGATAAATTATAATAAAAAAATGAAAATAATTGTATGATTGGGAAATCCATGAGTAGAATACAATAAAACCAGACATAATATCTGATTTATTATGTTGGATAGATTTGTAGAATCCAATAATTTTTCCAAATTTTCTTTTGATAAAAAATATAATGCAGAAATTTCCAATAATGATATTGAATGACAAAAAATATTTTTCTGCAAACCACAGACATATATGAATCTCAGCTGAAATTCAGTTGCTACTCTAGCGAATTTTTACAAAATAGAATCAAAAAATATTCTGATTTTGCATGATGAAATAGATTTGCCTACAGCGAAAATACTTTATAAATTTGGATGAGCTACTGCAGGACATAATGGGCTCAAATCCATAGTTAGCAAAATAGGAAATCAAGATTTTGCGAGAATAAGAATTTGAGTAGATAGACCAGTCAATAGCGATTTTGTATCTCAACGAGTACTCAGCTCTTTCAAAGTAGATGAAAAAGAAAAACTAGAAGATAGTTATCCGCAAATAGAAGAAATGATTTGGGAATTTATAAGAAATTAAAACAGAGATTCTTGCACAAATTGTGGTTTGTCATCATCAGTTTTGATTGTTTCCAAGATGGGAAATTGCTTTTTGATTTGATCTCGTCATTGATAAATTTTTAGTCAAAGTTTTTCAGCTTTGGCTTTTTTGGAACCAGCTTTTTCTCAAATCAAGATAAAATTTGTGTTTTTGTTGGGATTATCTTGGAAAACATATCATTCTTTTTCTAATAAATCCACTACTTTGTCCCTGGAAATAGGGAATGTCCCTGTAATAGAAAAGACTCACTTGCCTTCTTTGAATAGATTAAAACCATTTGTATCTACCTCAAAACTCATACCTATATTTCTAAGATATATCAACATTTCTTGAATTTTGGGATCAGAAAAATATTCTATCAAAGATTTGAGGGTTTTTTCTCAGATTCCATAAACTGTTTTCAAAAAATCTTCATCCACTAAAATCTGCAAAATATCTTCTAAACAGACTGGCTGCTGAGAACTCATTGCATGGACGATATCTTGAGCCATTTTCTTACCAATATGAGGGATTCACAGTCAATTGATCAATCTCCATAATGGCTGCTTTTTGGATTCCTCAATTTCTTTGGTGATTTCTGCAAGCTTTTTTTCTCAGATTCCTGGGAATTTACGGAGCAAAATTTGAGTGGGAGCTTCTGGGATTTGGTAAATATCTGCGACATTCTGGACAATATTTTGCTCCACCAAAATATCTACAATACTTTCTCAAACTCACTGAATATCCATACAATTTTTGCTTACAAAATGCAGGATTTGCTCTTTGAGTTTGGCTGGGCATTTTGGGTTGATACAATAGTGATGAATATCAATAATTCTGATTTTGGAATTACAAGATGGACATAAATTGGGCATAGAAATTGGAATTAAATCAGATTTTTGTCTGCGTTCTTTGATTACTCATATTATATAAGGTATTACCTCTCCACTTCTTTGAATTCGCACAAAATCGCCAATATGCAAATCTTTTTCTTTGATAAAATCTATATTATGTAAGCTGACTCTTTTGATCGTCACACCACTAAGTTCGACTGCTTCCAAATTTGCGACAGGAGTCAAAATTCCCGTCCTTCATATCTGAAAATCCACAGATAAAATTTGAGTAGAAGCCAGTTGAGCTGGAAATTTAAAAGCGATAGCTCGGCGAGGATGATGATCTGTAGATCAGAGAATTTGGCGTTGTGAAGCGTCTTTGACTTTGATTACCAAGCCGTCAAAATCTATATCTTCCATATCCAAGGAATCCTTGGTTTGCGGATTTTGGCAGATTTCCACGACATCTGCGATATCTTCAAAAACTCCAAAATCCGCAAAAACTGGTAATCATCGCTTTTTCAACTGTTCTACTCCTAGCTCCTTTATATCATCATTAAGAATATCGTAAACATAGCAAACTAATCATCTCTTTGCTACTTCTCTAGAATCCAAAAGCTTGATACTTCCAGCTGTAGCATTTCTTGTATTCGCAAATGGAGTTTCGCCATTGGCTTCTCTTTCTTTATTGAGGTCTTTCCAAACAGACTTTGGCATCAAAACCTCTCATCTAAAATGATATTCCGTATGCAACAAATCTCATTCAAGCTTTTGAGGTAGATTTTGGATTGTTTTGATGTTTTGAGTAATATCCTCCCCTACTCGTCCATCGCCACGAGTAATTGCTTGAGACAATTTTCCATCTCTATAAATCAATTCTACACTCAATCCATCAAACTTTGGCTCAATACTATAAAGCACATTTTTGTCTTCCAAATCAGACTTTTCCAAAAGTTTCTTCACTCTTTCTGCCCAATCCAAAAGATCTTGTGCATTATAACTATTTTCCAAAGAAGCCAATTTCACTACATGTCTTGCCTGCGCAAAGCCCTCACTAATCTGCCCAACCAATCATTGTGTAGGACTATTGGAAGAAATAAGTTCTGGATGTAATTCTTCTATTTTTTTGAGATAAGCAAAAATCTGGTCATATTCTCAATCAGAAATAATTGGCTCATTATTGATATAATACAAATGATTGTGATCTACTATAATATCAATTAATTTTCAATAAATTTTATACAAAATATCAAAATCTGAAATTTCATCCACAATAGGATTCTCTTGAATAAAATTATGTATTTTTTTTGTTTGTTCTGCTATGCTCATTTTTTTAAATATTTTTGGGATTAAAGTCATTTTGGAAACTACTTTCACTTGAAGACAACTCAGAATGTTGCGAATAAAATATAAATATCCATAAACAAAGATCGATTCTGAATATAATATAAATCTAGTTTGGCTTCTTCAGAAATACTCAAATTATCTCTACCAAAAACTTGTGCGTAGCCAGTAATTCAGGGCTTGATAGATAAAAGTCTTTTTTGTCGTGTCTCATATTTTTCTACTTCTTTGGGCAAATGTGGTCTAGGTCATATCAAAGACATTGTCCCCAAAAACACACAAAAAAGTTGAGGTAATTCGTCCAAAGAGGTTTTACGCAAAAACCTTCAAACTTTTGTCACTCTTGGATCATTTTCTATTTTTGGTAGAACGGAACATCTGACATTGGAGCTAGATTTTATAAGTTTTTGATAAAGTTCTTCTGCCTCTTTTCATCAGTATTTGGAACCAGTACTCAAATGAGCAAACATACTACGAAATTTTACAAAAGTGAAGTGTTTGTCTCATTTGCCGACTCTTTTTTGGAAAAAAAGAACTGGTCATCTGGAATCTATTTTGATAATTATAGCTATAATCAGCATTATTGGAAAAGATAAAACAATCAAAATAGATGATGCCAACAAATCAAATAATCTTTTCCATATCAAAGACCAGCCATCCAATGTGGAATTTTTGTATTCTAATGCTATAATATTATTAATTGCTTCTGGCGAATAAACTACATCTTCCAAAAAGTATCATTCTGAAATATGATAAAATCTAGTCTGCGTTAATCTGATTTTTTCAAAAATATTCTGAAGACTTTCTTTATCAAAGTTTCATACTGCAACAATCATAAAATAATCTGATAATTTCAAATCTTTCAAGTCTTTGAATCTCACAAACTCTGTATCATTTGGAAATCATTCCTTGATGTTTTCTATAGCTTTTTGATTTCCCAAAACATCACTTCATATGATTAAGATTTTTGGTTTATCTTTTTGAAAAAGCTTGGATTCTATGTAATTCCAGATTTGATCAAAGAAAAATAAGGCGAAAAACACAAAGAAAGATCAGACTAATATAATAAATCTAGAAATTCCAAAATAAAAGATAAATCACAAACCAAAATAAGCAATAAAAGTAATAGTAACCAACCAATAAATCCAGACTTTTGTAAATGTTTGAAAATATTTTTGTATGGGCTTATTGAGTTCATAAAGTTTTTTTATAATTCCGATTCCTAGAAAAATTACGGCTGCAATCAAAGAATAAATCATCGTTTCACGATAATCCATTGGCGGAATATCCAATTGCACACCAGGAATCAAATCAGTAAATAGACGAATTCTATATGTAA
>CAZOFM010000005.1:5892-10622 GCA_964579255.1 uncultured Candidatus Peribacteria bacterium | reverse complement strand
ATTAATCAAATATTTCTTTAATCACATCATCGAAAAAATCCCAAAAATTATTAGTCAATGAATCAATGGTCTAATCAAACGAAATCGAGTTTTACTTTGTCTCATTATTTGTCTAATCAAATAAAATCTGTAATTTGTTGGGCTATTTCCCCTATTTGAAAAATAAATTCTCATTTACGATCCACAGAAAAGCCAGCTGCATATTTGTGTCAGCCACCACCAAAATGTCCAGCAATTTCTTGGACATTGGTATCTTTGCTTCTAAGAGAGCCATAAATTTTTGTGTCATCCTCGTCTGTCCTAAATATCGCAGTCACTTTCGCTTCATCTATATCTTGGATAATCACTTGTCCAAAATCTGCTTCATCACGATCTATTCAAAGTTGAGTTAAATCTTGTTGTGTGTATCGTGAGTAAACAAATCATCATTTTTGAGTCAATCTGGCAAACATTTTTTCCATCATTTTGATTCCAGCAAAAGATTTTTTGCGGAAAGTATTGTCTACAACTAATTTTTTGTCAGCTCAGAGGTTGATAAGTTTGAGAGCATTTCACATTACTCTTTGATGATCGGTATCATAGCGAAAATTACCAGAATCTGTAGTCAATCAGAGATAAAAACAAGTAGCTATTTTTGAATCAAAAAGCTCTGGCCATCGTTGATAAGTTTTTTCAAAAACCAACTCACAGGCACTCATTGAATGCAAGTCGTGTATCATTGTCCAGTTTGACTCTTGTTTGGAATACAAATGATGATCAAAAACCAGAATTTTTTGTTTGTGAAAATAATCTGGATTGGTTTGATAAAAAGTCCCAATACGATCATAAGATGAAAAATCCAAAAAAATCAAAATATCATAATTTGCATAATCAAAGTCTATTGCAATATCCTCAATTCAGTCCACGAAATCATAAATTTTACTAGCTTTGTTTGGAGTGAAACAACTAGTCTTTTTGCCCATTTTCTGTAGGATTTTGGACAGTCACAAAACAGATCATATACTATCTCAATCTGGATTTTTATGTCCAAACAAAGCGATATTGTCTGCAGATTCTATAATTTGTTTGATATTATTTTCCATATTGTTTGATTAAATAAATTAACTTTGTAGTTTTTCTAATTCTTCCAATCAAAAATCACTAAGTAAATGCTCTTTTCAACCAATTATTACTTTGTTGTTTCCGCTTTGATTTTTGATTATTTCTGCCAATTTTTGTAATTTGGTAATATTGTCTGGCAAATCAAAACTTTTTGCAGATTTTGGAACAACTTTTTGTGCTACAACTACTGGTTTGATTTTGATTTCTGGTGGCTTTGCTCAAGCCATTCTCATTTGTTTTGCTTTGATTACTGTGATTTCTGGGTTGAACTTGGAGCCAGCTTGTTTGATCAAAAAATCTCTATTAGTTCTTACTATTTTCTCCAGACTCAAACTTCTTCATTTGAAAAGATGGACAATCACTACATCATTTTTTTTGAGGTCTACGACATCTCTCATAAAAAACTCAACTTTCCCTGAAATATCCTCTACTTCTACAAAGAATCATTTTCTTCTTGCTCTTTGTATATTTCTAATATATCCCACAATTATAAAAACACCTGTGATTTTGTCCTTGCCTTTGAATTGAGAAATAAAGGAATATCTCTTGATATAATTGTAAAGTCAATCTAATGGATTAGCAGATATAAATGTCTTGAATACATCTTGTTCCATAGCCATAATATCTTCAAAAGTAGTCTGACTTATAGTTTTGTATTGAATATTGGATTGTATATCCATGCTATCAAACAATCAGCCTCAAATTTGTTGTGATGATTTGGACCAATTAATCAATATATCAAGATTTTCAATCATTGTTTTTCTATCTCCAAATTCATTCAAAGCTCATCACTTAATCAATCATTCCAAAGATTTTTTGTTTATAATCTGATGACATCTTTTGAGAAAATCCTCTAATGATGTGAATTTACCATTGGATTCTCTTTCTTTTTGAATTGTCTCTCATATTTCTAGACCTAATCATCTTGTAGAAAAAAATCAAAGTCTGACTTTATCTTGGATAGCAGCTACACGATTGAAAGATTCATTTATATTTGGAGATAAGACTTCTATTCAATGGTTTTGTGCTTCATTGATATATATACTCATTCCATCTGTATCTTCTTCCACAGATCTAATCAAGGCAGCATAAAATTCTACTGGATAATGAGCCTTGAGATATGCTGTCTGATAAGCAATCATAGCATAACAAACTGAGTGAGATTTATTGAAAGAATAAGAAGCAGCCGGCTCAATCATTTTTTCATAAACATATTTGGATGTTTCTTTTTTGTAATTTTTATATTCATCAGCTTTTTTGATAAATTCCAGTTTTAGCTCTTCAATGACTTCTTTAATCTTTTTTCCAACTCACCTTCTCAGCATATCTGCTTCTCACAGAGAAAACCCAGCCATTGACTGCACCAAAAACATCAACTGCTCCTGATAAACTGGAATACCATAAGTAATATCCATAATTGGTCACAAATCTTCTATTAATTTTTGGTTTTCTGATTCTGCGACTTCTTCTCAATATTTTCTAATAAGCTCTGCTCTAAGATCTGCATGCATATAACTAATTTCCTCTTCTCATTTTTTACGAGCAATATAGTTTGGAATAAATTCCATAGGTCATGGACGATATAGAGCATTCATAGCAACTAAATCATCTATACGATCAGCTTCAAGTTTGACAAGAAAAGATCTCATTCATTCTGATTCAAATTGGAATATTCCGGTAGTATCTCATTGTTGAAAAACTTTTTGAAATGTAGTAGGATCATCAATTGGTGGCAAAAATGACATATTCTTCATAAAATATTCAAACATAGGATCCAGTTTTGTATTTTCTTTTTCAGATTTTTTTGCAATAATTTTGATACAATTTTTGATTACAGAAAGGTTTCTAAGTCAGAGAAAATCCATCTTGAGAAGACCGATATTTTCTAATGTGGGACCATCGTACTGACAGACCACATCTTGAGTGTTTTCCTTGATGTATTGTAAAGGAGAATAACTAGTAACTCTTTCTGGAGCGATAATTACTCCACAAGCATGCACTCATAATTGCCTCATATTTCATTGTAATTGCACAGCTATTTTGGCTGATTTTTGGACATTTTCATCGTTTTCATAAATAGTTTTTAGTTCTTCTGGAGAGCTATCAGAATTGACCGCATCCAAAATAGATACATTATCTGGCATCAAAGATGAAATCAGATTAGATCTATCAAAAGGAACTCACATCACTCTTGCTACATCTTTGAAAGCAGCTTTGGGAGCCATTTGCATATATGTCCCAATCGCGGCAACTTTTTCTTCTCAATATTTTTCTTTTACATAATCAATCACTTGATCTCTCAAAGTATCTTCAAAATCAATATCAAAATCTGGCATAGAAATACGAGCTGGATTGAGAAATCTTTCAAATAGTAAACCAAATGGAATTGGATCGATTTCTGTAATTCTAATAAGCCAAGCAAGTAAAGAACCTGCACCAGATCACCTTCCAGGTCATACAACTATTTCGTTTTTCTTTGCTCGACGAACAAAATCAGCGACAATCAAAAAATAAGAATTAAAGCCCATTTCTTTGATTACTTTCAATTCATATTCCAGACGATTTATATATTCTTGAATTGTTCAGGTTCAGATTGTTTGTTTTCAGTTTTCTTCTATATATTCTTTTTTGAAATTCGTATAAGTTTGTAAGGTGATTTCTTGCAATTCCGTAGGGCTGATTTCTGGCAAAGACTTGGAAACCACTCATTGATTGGAAATCTTGGTCAATGCCAAAATTTGCTTATCATCTCGTCAGAGTTTAAACTTATAATTTAGTCATTTATAGGCACGATAACGAAGTTCAAATTCATAAATATTCATATGCTCAAATAGGATTTACTAAAATTAATATCTTATACAAACAAAAAAGTCAGACTATTTTGATTTAATAATAGTTGTATTCATATTTTTTATAATTTTTTGGCTTCTTATTTCAATATCAAAGATTTGTTTTGATTCTGTGAAAATACAAATTATTTTTTTTGATTTAACAATTTTTTCTCTAAAAAATCTGCCAAAAAGCAGGTGAATCTACCAAATATCATAATAGATCACATCTGTAGATAGACTCAATAAAGCACAGATTCTCGTCCCACCAGACCAAATTTTACTAAAATAATTAATTGAATTACATACATAGGGACTCGAAAAACCAAAGAAGCAAAGGTATCACCAATAAATTCTCGGAATATCCTATTTCTTTGACTTGCTCTTTCTAATTTTTTGATCACAAAAGCTCTCCACCAAGCAAAAAATCCAGAAGTACCAAGAGTGATCATTGTAGAAACCAATCTAATTATTATTGCTCACTCTAGTCATAAAATAATAAGCTCAAAAACAAATCTAACTAGGTCTGATAAAAAATAGACCAAAGCAAATTTTTTGAAATCTTTCCAAAAACTTTTATCAAATACAAAAGGGCTAGATATGTTTATATCTGTTGTCCATTTCAAAATCTTCCAAATCAAAAAAACATAGGATATTCAGATCAAAAAACACAATAGAAAAATCTTTAAATACAGCAACATAAGTCAGATTATTTAATAAATTTTAGAATGTCATCCATCATAGTTCTATCATTTGATAATTTGGGAATTTTATTTTGTCATCAAAGTTTGTTCCTAGACT
>CAZOFM010000005.1:0-5882 GCA_964579255.1 uncultured Candidatus Peribacteria bacterium | reverse complement strand
GCATTCGTTTGTAAAATGTTCATTTTTGTACTAGATGCACTTTGGGTTTTCATAATACTTTGGTATCATGTCTTTCATCATAATAACAAGAATTTAATCAGCACAACTCTTCATCCAAAACTCTGCTAAATTCCTGAGGATTTTTGGGGAGTTGTTCACACTCTACAAGCCACTCATAAGCTCAACGCAACTCTCATCATTGATAAATAATTGGAGCCAACATATAGTCAGAAACATAGGTATTTGTCTTGATAGAAGCATTGTATATTGCTTTGTCTGTATAATCAGAAGTCACTCATTCACCTACAAGATCTATATAATATTTTGTCCTACCAGTGACTTTGATTCTTCGTGGTTTCAAAGATGTAAACTTGATTGTATCACCCAAAACATATCTCCATAATCCAGATGTATTTGTAATCAGTATTACATAATTTTTGTCTAATTCTACTTGATCCAAGGTCAATACTTTCGGATTTTCTTTTTTGTATTCTGATAACTCAATAAATTCATAAAAAACTCAATGATCTACGAACAGCAACATATCATCTCTATCATTTTGATCTTGTGAGGCAAAATATCATTCAGAAGCATTATAAATCTGATAATATTTCATATTTTTGTTTGGCAATAATTCTTGTAACTGTTTTTTGTACAAATCGATAGACATTCATCATCGGAAAAAAACCTCTAAATTAGGCCAGATTTGATGTATATCTTTCTTATTTTTAGCTTCTAATATATTATATAAAAAACTGGATATCCATGATGGTTGGCCACTTATTGATGTGATTTTTTGTTTGCTAGTAAGTTCTATTGTTTTCTGAACCTTTTCTTCCCAATCTTCCATATAAGAAATATCTGGTCAAGGAGTTTTGAACATTTGTCATATCCAAGGGGAATTGTACTGTAATATAGCAGATATAAATCAAACATTATCTTCTCCTGTGTATGGATTTTTACCGAATCAACCGCCAATTACCAATCACTTTCATTGGAAAAATTTTGTCTTGGGATTATTTTTGATAAACAAACTCAAAGATTCAAGTCATCATTTGAAATGGGAGCTTTTGAGATTTTCTTTGCTGATGGGGATATATTTTGCAGATCATCAAGTAGTCCCAGATGATGTAGCAAACCAATCTATTTTACCTGGATATGTGACATCAGGTTCTCATTTCAACATACGGACAATCCAATGTTCAAAATCATTATAATGAAAAATTGGGACTTGTTTTTGAAAATCCTCTATTGTTTTGATTTTGTGGAAATTAAATTGCTTGGCAAAAGCAGTCTTCTTGGATTGTTTGATCAGATTAAATAAAATCGTTTTTTGTTGTATAAAAGATGGAATATAAAAATCTGAATTTACGATCAAATAAGCCTTGATTAGCTTTTCAAAAACACGAGTGGGAATATTAAACACATGCTTTGGAATATCTAATATCTTTCAAGGGCTTGTCAAAATATCTGTAGAAAGTTTCAAAACATCAATTCACATCTCCAAAATGTTTTTGGGAATACTAAGAATCATCTTGGGAGTTAGCAAAACCTTTTTTGATGCTATCAATAATCTTTCTTGAAAATCTTTGATTTTATCTTGCATTAGATTTTTGGAAATAAACAGAAATCTTTGTATTGATTATCCCAAAAAAAGCAAGGATTTTGGATTTTTATTTATTTTCTCTTGTGAAAAGATTGGAAAACTATATATCAATATAGAAATCAAAAAAAATGATAGAAATACTTTAATTTTTATAAATACAATCCAATGAAGTACCACTCCTCTATGTTAAAAAAATACATATCCATAGATGATAGTCCAGCAAATATAGCACAAAATCTAATCGTCAAGTCCTGCGAAATTGAAGAGATAATACAAAGAAATATTTCAGATTCTATTGTAATTTGATATATCAAAAGCTTCCGAAAACATCCCGATGCAGACAAATTGAATGTATGTATGGTAGATTGTGGAGATAAATGAGAATACCAGATTATCTGTGGATGAGAAAATGTGGCAGAAGGGATTTTTGTGCCAGTTGCTTTGCCTGGAACTGTTTTTGAGAAAGTGGGGATGATAATTGAAAAAAGGATGATGAGATGAGTGGAATCCAACGGAATGATCTGTTCAAAAGAAGAACTAGATATCAATGAAGATGTGGATTTGCATAATATTTGGGCTTTGAATGATGATTTTGATGATATAGAAAAATCTGACTTATGATTGCCATTAAATCAAAAATATCCATGGTTGAATAGTTTTGTATTGGATGTAGACAACAAATGATTGACTAATAGACCAGATTTGATTGGACATTTTGGAATGGCTGTGGATTTGAATGCAATATATGATTCCAAAATAAGGTTTAGTAAAGTGTCCGAGCGAATCAAAGAAATTCAAGATACAAACATATTAGATGTTTTTGCGAATTCCAAAAAATTAGAAAGAAATGTAATTGGAAAATCTGACTGACTAAATAGTTATACTTTATTGGAAATAAAAAATATAAATATAGCAAAAACCAGCTTTTTTACGAGATTACAAATGATTGATTTGTGATCAAATCCTAGAAATAACTGGGTAGATTTTTCTAATGTTTTTATGACATTGACTGGACAGCCGTTACATTTTTTTGATGCGGAAAAGGTAGATTGAGATATAATCGTCAGAAATGCAGAAGAATGAGAAGAATTTGTAGATCTTTTTGAGGAAAAGCATATATTAAAATCAAGTGATATTTTGATTACTGATCAAAGCAAAATTTTGGCTTTAGCTGGTGTGGTTTGATGATTGGATAGTGGAATTACAGAAAATACAAAAAATATTTTGGTAGAAATTGCGAATTTTGATCCAGTTCCTGTGAGAAAAACAGGAAATAGACTATGATTGAGAACAGATGCCGCAATTAGATACGAAAAAAATATAAATCCTTGGCGATCTATTTATGTATTATTACTTTTTTTGGATGAGTTGAAGTTTTTTGCAAAAGATTTGTGAGAATTTGAGATATGAGGATTGTCTTACTATATCAAAGAATGATTGAAAAGGAATAAGGAAATAAAAATAAATTTGGATGATATAGAAAAAAGTATATTTGGCGAAAAAATAGAATGATTCCAAGAAAAAGCCAAAGAAATTTTGGAAAAACTATGATTTTTATTGAAAGAAGACAGCGTTGTTGTACCAATACGAAGATCTCCAAGCGATATAAACATCCAGGAAGATATCACTGAAGAAATAATCAGAATTTATGGTTATGATAAAATTGTATGAAAAGCAATGATGAGTAATATAGAGTTTGTAGAATATAGCCCTGAAGTAAAAATGATAAGAGATATAGAAAGTGTTTTTGTAAATAACTTCCGCTTTGATCAGATAGAAACTTATCCACGAGTTGGTCAAAAAGCGCTGAAAGAGTTTGGTTCTGATGCAGAAAATTGTTTTGATTTGCAAAATTCTGTAAATGTAGATACGCCATATCTTAGAGATAAAATGATTTATAATCTTTTGACTTATGTTGCCAAAAACAATAAATTTTTTGATCAATTTAGTATATTTGATATATGAAAAATTTGGAATAAGCAAGAAAGCAAAAAATCTGACTGACAATTACAATACGCTAAAGATTTTATCAAAGAAAGTTGGGAATTGGGAGCTTTTGTCTACCAAAAAGATATTAAATCCTGGGAAGATGACTCTTTTCTAATGACAAAAAGCTTACTAAAACCTTTATTCAAAAACTTATGAATTCCACAAAATTTTGAATTGGAAGCTAGTAATTTTGAATTTTTTCATCCAAAAAAACAAGCAGATATTATAATAAATGGAATAAATGTTTGAAATATTGCTACAATACATCCATTGATACTAAAAAATCACAAAATTCCTGAAACAGCTGGATTGACATATTTATCTTTGAATTTGGAAAAATTATTGGAATTAAAAAAGATAAATATAGATTCTCAAAGTAAATATGAAACTTTACAAGATCAAATTGTGTGGAGAGATTTGTGTTTTGTTTGTGATACTACAAATTCATTTGAATCAATAATATCAGCCATCAAATCTATCAAAGAAATTTCTGATATTGAGATATTTGATGTATATCAATGACAAAACCTATGAGAATGAAAAAAATCCATTTCCCTACAAATCAAAATTCCATGAGATGGAAAACTCAATACCGAACAAATAAATGAAATAATGAATAAAGCTATTTCCAAAGTAGAAAAATCTGGCTGAAAATTAAGAGAATAATCTATTGATTTTGTGTTGTTTTAAGTTATAGTTTAATCTGGAATGATTAAATTCCAATGTTTTATTATTATCTTTGTTTGATGAATACAGGTACAATCAAATTCTTCAATGTAACAAAGGGATTCGGTTTTATTACACCAGACGATGGATCTACAGATCTATTTGTACATGCAACAGGACTAAATCCAGATTCTTATCCACAAGGACAAGTTCCACAAGAATGAGAAAAAGTAAGTTACGAAGTTGTAGAATGACAAAAAGGACCAATGGCAGGAAATGTAAGTCTTGCTGAATAATTGGTTTATTAAAAAAACAATAATTACCATATATAATTACGATTTTTTGACTCTGCCATTGGTAGAGTTTTTTTGATAATCTGGAAAATAATCTTTTAAAAAAAGTTTTCTATGAATTTCTGATGGACCATGTTTTTTAATCAGATTTCTATGTTCTTCTGTAGCATATCATTTGTGTTTTGCGAATTTATAGTTTGGATATTTTTTATCTAAACGAATCATCTCTCTATCTCTCAAAACTTTGGCGATAATTGAAGCCATAGAAATTTCTGGGATTAGAGCATCTCAATCCACAATAGTTTCCACCGAAGAATCCAATATCTCGTCAATAGCAAAACGCCTGTTTCAATCTATTTTGATATCCAAAAACAAGCCAAATCATTTGAATGCTAGGACAATTTCCTGGATACTATCTAGAATATTCTCTTTATCTACAAAAGCATTTTGCAACTTAATTCCTTGCAACATATCACGAGAACACAAAACAGATCCCAACTTTGGCTCGATTTCTGATTTATAAATTTTGTGTAATAATGATTTGATTGCTCTCAAAATTGCAAGTTGCATTGCTTTTGAAAGTCTTAATTCATCTATTTCTGCTGATGAGACTATTCAATAAGAGTAAAAAATCTGATTCTTTTTTTCTAATGTTTCTATTTTTGTAAATAAATCTTCTCTTGTTTGTGCGGATAAAATTTTGGAATCTCTATAGTGTTTTTTGACGAAACGAGAACGAGGACAAACTACTCATACATATAAAGGTCAAGCTAATGGTCATCTACCCGCTTCATCTATATATATATTTAATTTCATTGACTATAAATAATTACTAAAATTTTTCTTGAAATGACCCCCGAGGTCAATCTGATTTATTATATACAAAAAAAGAGTTGCAATTCCAGGATAAATTTTTATACATACTAAGCATCGTTTTAGATTCATAATTTTTTAATATGGCAAAAAGAAAGATAGAAAACAGGACTATTGATGTTATACTTTTGGAATCAGACAAACATTTGGGGGAAAAGTATGAAATAATAAAAGTAAAACCTGCTTTTGCAAGGAATGTATTATTACCAAAGAATATAGCTGTTTTGGCAGATTCTGTAAATAGAAACAATTATGCACAAAAAATGGCTGCCGCAGAAGAGCAAAGAAAAAAGAGAGCAGAATCTTTTGATGACTTATTTATGAAAATTCAAAATGATAATGGATTGGTAATTGCTAGAAAAACAAACAAAGATAAAACTCTTTATGCAAAAGTAGATGAAGAAGATATCGCAAAAGCTATCGCCTTCCTTCACAGGGAACACCATCAGATAGTA
>CAZOFM010000004.1:0-17586 GCA_964579255.1 uncultured Candidatus Peribacteria bacterium | reverse complement strand
TTTGATGGAACAAAGTTTGATACATAAGGGAAACTAAGTTCTCATGAGAAGAGGTCTTTGTTATATGCTCTGACATAGCTTTCTGTTTTATCAAAAACGTAGCTTACTTGTCATTTGGGCTGTCACACACGAAGATATACAGGTGAATTTTCATAGAAAGCTAATTCTTGATTTAAATCACAACTCCCATTGTATAAAGAATCTTCTCGTACAATTGTTCTGGTTTCACCTGGGTTTGATGGCACATCTCATATATCTGTTCATGCAAAAGATATCCCAGCAAAAGTGGTTATTAGTAGAATTAACAGAGTTGATTGAAAGATTTTTTGTCCTTTTTTCATTGTTTTAGATTTTTTTAATAAAATAGATTTATGCATTTATAAACACCTCAACAAAAGCCTCTGTAAATGTGGGCAAACATATAGAGCTACAAAAATGCAATTCAGGATCATCTCCATTTGTTATTCAATCTGTATCTGACTCTTCATCTCCATCATCACATTCTTCAAAACTCATGGTATCCGGATCTCCGTTATAATATGTTCATGCTGGTTGAAGTATTTCATCTCCACACCTTTCGTTTGCTAGATTTACATATCCATCACAAGTTAGATTACATTTCCCTGGTTTTCAGTTATCTTCTCAATCGTCACAAATTTCACCAATAAAATCATCTTTCCGTCGTTTTACAAACCCCTTATTTGTTTGTATTCATTGTTTTCAGTCAGTACTATTTCATCCTGATTTGTCTGGGTTGTCTATCACTCCATCTCCACATTTTGCTACAAAGATATTTGTACAAGCATTTCAATGAGTTACTCTTGGGTATTTTTTTGAGAATTCTAGATCTAATTTTATTGTCTTTTGTTCGAATCAATTAATAGTTGGTATTGTATAGGTATATGTTGTTTGTCAGTTGTTTTTAACCTTGGAGGGTTGTCTGATCCAATGTTCATAAACAATTTGTCAGGCTAGTTTTCATCTGTTTTTGGATTTAAGATCTTCCAGTGTTGTATCAGATCATCATAAAATATGTGTAAAATTAGATTGATATCATACATAGACTTTATTTACTCAAGATGGTTTGATATTAGAAACAAAAAGGAAATCTGATAAAAAACTATTGGGATTAGAAATAGAATCTGTCGTAGATAATAGTCAGTATGGGTTATATATATAAATTTTTGTAGAATCTGGCGCTCATGCTTGATGGTTTTGTCAATTAGTATCTTGGTTGGTGTTGAGTATTCTCCATATATCATTTATGTGATTTCCAGCCAATTCACTTGTAAATTTAATTTTCTGCTTATCATAAAATGCAAAGTTTATAGTATTTTTACACTGAGAAATTTCTTTATCTACTGTGGTTTGAGGAATAAATCCATCTTGAAAATTTTGCGTATCTATGTTTGCAGAAAAAACTATGCTTGTCAAAAAGCCAGATAAAAATAATATAGAACTTAGAAATGTTTTTTTTGTCATTAGTTTTTGTATTATATATAAATATAAACTAATCAATTTTATGCTCAATCTGGAGGATTTGTTGTTCAGTCAGGATTTGTAATATTGTCAGTTCATCAAGGAGTGTTTATTGTTTCATTTTGTTTGTTTGTTTTACGCCTTGATGTCTTTGAAGCTGCTCATATTGTTACAGTTTTCTCTTTTATTCCAGGTATTGCTGATGTAGGGAATGCTCTTGCATAGATATGAGATTCGTATTTTGGATCTGGATTTGTTTCTTGATGTTCAGTTTGGATGTTGTCTTCTATGGTGATTCCTGTAATTTCTAATCATACAGATTCATTGATACATTCTCTCAAAAGATAGAATATTGCATTAGCATTTAATTTAAGTTTTTTAGTGGAAATGTCAAGTGGATTTTCACCTTTGGGGGTTATTTCTATTTCTCAGTTTGTTAGCAGGTCATATAAGTTGTTTTCTGTGATGTATTCGGGTTGATCTTCAGTTTTTAATAGCTTATTTATTTGTCTGATTAACTGATCTCTTTGTGCTGGATCATTTTTCAAATTATCTGCAATTCGTTTTTTTGCATTTTTTTGTAAATCATCCATATTGTCTAGTCATTCTCCAATTGTTTTTTTAGATCATGCAGCGATATTCGTCTCTCATAGTCTGGTAGATGCATATCATTTGTTCTCTATTCCACCACCTTTTAGATTTCTATAAAAAGCAGTGTAACCAAATATATTTTCTGGAGTTTCTGTTTTTATGTCTTCATGTTTTATCTTTTTATGTGTGTTTAAAAAATCTTCTTTATATCTTGGTAAGATATTTTTTAAATCATCAGAGAATTGTGCACTTTTATTCGGTCATTTTAGATTGAGAAAAGAATCGCTTCTATGAAATTTATCCATAGTTCTGTTTTTATATACATCTTCGTATGCAAATAAGCTTACATATCTTTGTACTAGATATGCTTTTTCATCGTCTGTTCCTCTGTTTAGTATTGTTTTGTGTTCTTGTGGGATATTTTCCATTTCTTTTAAGTTATTGATCGCGCTTGTTATATCTCCACTTACTATAGCAGCCATAAACGGAGCAAAGTGTACAGATTCTTTATTCCCTTGTGTGTTATATTCAAGTTTCGCGTTGTTTTCTCGATCTGGAAATCATGTAATCTGTTCGTCTTTTAGTAATGGATTTGTAATAGGTCACATAATATTATTAAATGAATTTCATGCAAACTTATATTCCAATTTTAAATTATTTTCTGGCATAGAATCATTGTAGTCCAAAATATATTCTCATTCAGATTTTTGATATAATGTAAGTGTCCCAGTGCTAAAACTTTGCCCGTCATATAATCCTTGCATAAACTCAACATTTCCTATTTTTTTAAGTTTTCATTTACTGTCAAAAAGCGATTTGTATGTCTTTTGTATTTCATTAGGTAGTCATCCTATCGCATTATCCAACTGCTCTTTACTAAGTACTTCGTATCAATTTTGTTTGAATTCCATAGACTCTATTTTATCTGCCTTTGGATCATGATTTTTTGTAAGTTTCGTCATTCCTTCAGGAGATGTTCATCATAGACATAGTGTAATATATACTCAGTTTTTGTCTGTAATGCTATATACAGCAATTTCTCCTACATCAAAAACGCTAAGTTTGTTGCCATTCAAGACAAAATTATTGCTTGTTTTGTCATTTGGAGCATAGTAAATATTGATGATTTGTGTAAGGTTTTGGTGTATTCCAGGTTTATTATAAGCAAATTCTAAGTATTGAGCATTATCATTTCAATTTATTTTCATTGTTTCTTTATTTACTTTTATTCCGTCTATATTTATCATAGATTCTAAGCTTGTTGCATATTCCTTCAAATCATTTCATTTTTCAATTTTATAAGATCTTCATTCTGTAATTTCATTTTCTGCAAAAAGTCTTTGATTGATATTTGGGGTATATTGAGCGGTCCATTTGGAAAATCTTAGTCCCACAAAAGGTAGTCGTGAGAGAATCTGTGTTCTCTCTACTTCATTTCGCTCATTTAATGTCGATACTCAACTTGGGTTTATATCAGAACTAACTCCGCTAGAAGTACTTGTTGTACTTTCTTGTTTCTTTTTAAGAAATTCCCATGACGCTCCGATACCCATTCCAAGTGATGCTTTTGTCAGACTTGTGCTTTTGTTATGTAAATTCATTACTAAATCTGATTTCCATTGTTCTATTGCTCCTTGTTGTAAGATATTAATTAATGATTGTAGATTTGTTTTTCTATTTCTATGATCTTTATTTATGTCGTCTAATATTCCAGATGTTTGCAGAAATTTAACCATTATTGTGATATCATTTCTTAATTTTGTTTTATTTGCTTCTGCGAAGCTATTGGTTGTAATAAGAGTATTTAAGTTATTATCTAGTTTATTTTTTATGCCATTTGCTGTAAAATCGCTAAGCCCAGATATATCAAAAACTTGGTCTGATACATTGGAATATAATCTTTCCATTTGGACCATTCCATTGATATAATTTCTTTCTGCAGATATATGTGCTTCTGCTCAAATTCAAGCACTTCCTGTGTTTAATGATCAAAAAAGAGATCATCACACTCCAAAATATTTGCTTGGTTTTTTCAAAGTATCTTCTAGAGATGTATTTGATATTTTATTATAGTTTGTTTGTCGTTGTTGTTCAAATCATGTTCCAGCAAACACGCCAAGTCATCATTCTTCAGTCCAAGGAAGAGTAATTCATCCATCGACATGTTTTGTAAGTTTATTTTTAAGATCATCAGATATATCTACTTTTGCCCAATCATATCCCAATGCAATTCAATTTCTACTTGCCCCAAGTCCAATTCTATTGATTTTGGAAAGCAAATAATTTCTATATTCTTCATATTTTTTGAATTGTTTGCCCACAGCAATTCATTCTACTTTTGTATTTCCATCAAAAAATGTAGCAAGAGCAAATCAGTCTACAAAAGTCATTATGTTTTGGAAAATAGTCGTTTTGACTTTTGATTCTCACATGCTATTTTTTAGTCTTTGTAATTCTTCTGGAAGATCTTCTTTCTGCAAAAATTCTTCAATAGAATTTTTGATTGCTTGTTCTTGTGCAAATCTTTGTTCATCTTCAAATCTTGATGCTTCTTTATCAGCGAGAATATCATAGAGATTTACAACACTATCACTTCATCCAGCTTCTCTTTCTATTCCAGTCAAAAACATTACTTTTGCAAAAGGATATTTTTTGAGAAAATCTAGCAATTGTTGTTCTGGGTCTTTATTATTATTAAATTCTAATTTTTGTAGTTTTTCTAAATCTGTTTGAAAATTTGAGTGATTGACTGTTTTGAGTCACATTGTTATAAGTTTTGCTGAATTATCATCTACGAGTTCATCCAAGGTATTCATTCTAGAAATAATCTTGGCAATGTTTTTTACAAGTTTGTCTGCTCCAATAGCTCATTTTACTTGATATAGGTGATAGTTGATTTGAGATCAAGAAAATAATCAAACATCTCAAACTTTGTATTGTTCATTGTTTTTTCATGTGTCTGCAGATATTATTCAGTCTCCATTGATATCACTCAAAAAATCTAGAACAATATTTGCGGTTATATACTCTTTTCCACTATCTAACATTTTTTTGCTATTGAAATAGCTATTTACGAGTTTTGAGTTATTTGAGCTGGTATTTAAAAGTATTAGCAATTCTTGCATTTGATCCAAAGTCAGATTTTCTAGTATTGTTTTTAATTTATCTTTGTCTGATTTGTTACCTTTGTATTCGAATCATTTGTTTTGTAAATCATTCAAAAAATTCTCTATATTTATACTAGTGCCATCTAAATATTTCTCTCCAATTTTCTTGATAATTGTTTTTAGTTCCATTGTGTTGTCCACATCCAGGCCTGTACTTTCCTCTTGTATTTGCAAAAAAAGTCAAGCTAGTCAGTTTTCTGAGCTTAGATTTACATTTCGTGTCGATGGTTTTTGTAATTCTGCATTGGCGTATCCCAATCCAGCCAAAACTTTGTGCAGATTGTTTTTATTTTTATATATATCTCTTAAATTTAAATTTGCTTGTTTATGGTTTTCTCGTCATGGAGTTTCGATATACTTTTTTGTCTCAAAATTTATTTTTGCACTTTCTCTAAATTTGATGTTTAAATTTTCTTCTACTGCTTCTATATTGTTTGAATCACCAGGGTTGCTAAGTGTTGTGTTTATTGTTGGTTTTGTTTGTTGTAGTTGTGGTTCTACTTGTTGTTCTACTACAATGAATCATGAGCTGCTTGTTCTTTCAAAAGCGCTTTTGAATCAGGCAGGACCACCAACGTGAAGCTCTCCTAATTCTTGATTTCAAATCTCCAGTAATCCTTTAAGATTTTGTAGCTCTAGTTTGTAAAGATTTATGCTTGTATCTATTTCTAAATGTTCTTCATTTTTAATTGTTTCTATGGCTTCTTGAAAGTTTTTTATATGATTTTCTAGGTTGAGATCTATATCTGCCGGAATATCTCCATTTTGTATTTTTTCTAAAAAATTATGAAATTCAGCTTTTATGGCAATATTGATCTGATTTTCTATTCTATTATTTTTGACAATATCTAAAATCACATTCTGTTTATATTCAACAAAAGCGTCAAAAAGATTCTCCGCTTGTCTATCAAATTTTTCTATTTCTTTATTGTCTAGGCCTTCCAGTTCATCTAATTCTTTGAATTTTACATTATCTTTATCTTTTATCTCCTTCAATAACTTATTCAAGTCACTAGAGTCTGGTGATTTTTCATAAGAATTTGATGTAGTAATTCTAATTAGTGCCATAATATTTCTACAAAATATAAATACTATACTATTAAATACAATATTATTCAAAAATCCAAAAAAAGCACAATTTATAGAAAAAAAGGTGTCAGATTCTTAGCCGTTTTTTGTAAAAATATGTATAGCTGTGGTTTTCTTTTTTATGAAAACAAAAAAGACTGCAATAAAGCAGTCTTTCATTTTATATAAATATATCTCTTGGTTTTGCTCAGTTTTGTGGACCAACAATTCATCTTTCTTCAAGCTGATCCATGATTCTAGCGGCTCTCGCAAATCCCACTCCCAATCTCCTTTGTAAAAGAGTTGCAGAAGCTTTCCTTGTCTCTGCGATTACTTGGATTGCTTGCTCTATTAGTTCATCGTCTCCGCTAGTTCATCAGGCAAATAAAGATGCTCCAGCTTCCATTTTGCTTTCTAACATTTGGATGATTTCTGGATTGTATATATCTTCTTCAGTAAGTCATCACATGTATTTATTTTTTAGTGTTTGTACTACTTTTTCTATCTCTTCTGTACTTACAAATGGAGCTTGTATTCTGATTGGGTGTTTTGTAGAAGGATCTATATAAAGTAAATCTCATTTCCCTAGCAATGCTTCAGCTCATTTTCTTCACAATATTGTCCTACTATCTATTTCTGATACTACTCCAAATGCAATTCTTGTAGGAATATTTGCTTTGATTAATCCAGTAATTACATTTACAGAAGGTCTTTGAGTCGCGACTATCAAATGTATCCCGACGGCACGAGCTTTTTGAGCTATACGAGTAATACAAGTTTCCACATCTTTTTTGTTTCCAGACATCATCATATCTGCTAATTCATCTATCACAAAGACTATGCGATACATTTTTTCTCCAATTATTTTGCTATTATATTCATCAATGTTTTTTACTCTTTTATCTTTGAGTAGAGTGTATCTTCTTTCCATTTCATCTACCGCCCATTTCAATAATTTAAGTGCTTTTTCTGATTCATAAACAATTGGAGCCAATAGATAAGGTAATCCAGAATAAAGTTCTAACTCTACTTGTTTGGGATCTACCATCAAAAATTTTAATTCTGACGGAGTATTTTGATACATCAAACTCAATATAAAGTCATTTATTCATACAGATTTACCAGATCCAGTTGCTCAAGCAACCAAAAGATGTGGCATAGATTCTAACGTTTTTACAATAATAGAGCCATCAATTGCCTTCCCCAAACTCAAATTTGTATCAGATTTTTTTATTGATTCTTGAAAGTTGTCAGAGTTGAGAATGTCGGCTATTTTTACCATAGATGGTTTTGGGTTTGGAATTTGAATTCCCACACAATCTGTCCCCGGAATCGGAGCAATAATTCTCAAAGATTTACATTTCAAAGACATCGCTATGTCATTTGCCAATCATTCAATTGTTGTGATTTTGATTCCAGACTCTGGTTTTATTCTAATTTGTACAATAGATGGTCATATATCAAATCATTCAATCAGAATTGGAACATTAAATTCCATTAATTTACTTTGTAAAGATTTGGCTTTTTCCATAAGGAATGTTTCATCTATATTTACTTTTTGATCTCCAGTTTCTAATATATTTGTCATAAATGTGGGTTTTTCTCCAGAAAAGCTAATCGTTGGTCTTTGTCTTATCTCTTTTTCTTGTATTTTTTCTTCCACTTTTTTCTTCAATAAGGTAGATACAAAAGATTTGGAAATGGTTTGTGGAGTATAATCATCTTCTTCAATTGTCTTACTTGTTGCTTTGGAAATCTTTTGTGCTATATCTCTTTTTTCTTGTTTTTTGACATTTTTTACTGGCTTTTTTTCTTGTTGAATGTTGATTTTTGGTAAACTAAAATTAAAGCAATACAATATCCATCCAATCAATATTATCATTAATATTATTATAAAAACTTTGACAGCCAGAGCATTATCTCCAAAAATTGCATTTAATAAATATATTAGTGGCCAAGAGATATATCATCAAAGTTGTTCGTATTTGCTAGGATCTCAATCTATTATCGGGAAATTTAATATTGCAGACAGCATAAGCATCACAAGCATAAATTGTTTGATAATTGTTTTTATCAAATGTCATTTTACTAATATCATAATCCCCACCAAAATTGATAGAGAAAAAAACAACATCAATCAGACTTCTCCAAATGGTATGCTAGTATAATCTTGTAAGAATACAAAAATTGGAGATCCCTTCGCCAAATAAAATGAAAAGAAAAAAATTCATCACAAAGCGATAAATGTTGTTCAGAGTTTGTATTTATTCAAGGTTATATTTTTTTTCTTCCTTCTCCTTCTAGTCAATTTTTTTACTTACAAAGTAAATACACATACATCAATTTATTGACTTGAAATCGTTTTTCAACCTAAACTTACAAAAATCGTCTATCTTATTCATTTTCTTTTAATTTTTTACAAACAGATCTATATGTACATCATTCACATTTCTTTTCATTGTCCGTCCTGCTAAATATGTTGTGACTCAATGGCTCGTTCCTCGCAACATCTTGATCTACTATAAATTGTTTTTGATATTCTACATCTTCCAAAATTTTATTAATTATGTACTCAATGTCTTTTTGTTCAATTTTGCCAGATTTTTCGTTTAATGATGGTAGGTATATCTCATGCACATCAATATTGCGATCTCACAATTCTTTAGTTTTTTGTTTCAACAAGGTTTTGAGTGCATATACACGAAGTTGGTCTGTAATACCCAAAACTTCTTTTTTTTCTTTTCCTGATTTCCAATCTAATATAATATAGTCTTTTTCTCAAAACATAATTCAAAAATCTGGACATGCTAATATAGAAATATTTTCCAATCACGGAATGCTACTTACGTCTACTTTCATCATTTCAAAGTTTGGTCTATGAGGGCTTTCTATATATATGTGATGTCATTTGCGGAATCGTTGTTCTATTTTGTTGTGATATTCGCTATTTATAAATGCTTCCAAATTACCCATTACTTTTTGGTATGTTTGTTCTAGTCAATCTTCTGGCATTTCTTGGTAAAAGTGTTCAGATAATCCAAATTTTATATATCCATCAAAGTTATTTGACTTGGATAACTCAAAAGCTTCCTCCATAATTTTTTTTACTGTTGTTGCAATTTTTTCTTGATCTGGCTCAGGTCATCCATCTATAATATGTTTTTTGAGTGCGAATAAATACATAGAAAGAGCTCTATGGGTCATTTCTCCCATCCACATACTCAAACTTTTGAGTCTTTTGAGCATTTTTGCTTCTTTTCGTAAATCTGGATGTTTTTCTTTGAGTCAATCACTGTAGTATGTAAAGAAGTACTTTTTTTGACAATATTCCAAAACAGTGATTCTAGTATTTGACCAAGAAAGTGCTGCCATGATATATTTGTTGAAAAATAAATCTGTTCTACTTAAATTCAATTATAAAAAAGCATTTGATTTTTTCAAGAAATAAAAAAGCGAATCTTTACTTGAAAAAAAGGCAAATTATAATATACAATAACAAATGTGACAAAAGTCAGTTTTTTTATTTTGTTTACAAAAATCTATGTGTTTGTTTAAAACGAAGAAAAAATTTGTGTATTCTTTTGATGAGGCAAAGTGAGTGTCAAAAGAAATTGTTGGTGGAAAATGAGCAAACTTAGCAGAAATGGTTGCTATGGGCTTGCCAATCCCTCCTGGTTTTACAGTAACTACTGAGGTTTGTGATTTATATTACAAAAACAACAAGTCTAATTCCAAAGAGATTTTGGATGCAATTGAGCAAAAGTTGCAAAAATTAGAAAAACAAACTGGAAAGCGTTTGTGAGATCCAAATGATCCTTTGTTGGTTTCTATTAGATCTGGAGCTGCTGCGTCTATGCCAGGGATGATGGATACAGTTCTAAATCTTTGACTAAATGATCAGTCTGTAGAATGACTTACTCAAAAGACCAACAACCCAAGATTTGTTCGGGATAGTTATAGGAGATTTATCCAAATGTTTGGGGATGTTGTAATGGAGGTTCCTCATGCTGATTTTGAGAAAGCTTTACAATCTATAAAAGATGAAAAATGAGTAAAGCTCGATACTGATTTGACAACAGATGATCTCAAAAAACTCGTTTCTTCTTACAAAGAAATTATAAATAAAGCTACATGAAAAAACTTCCCATCTGATCCAAGAGAGCAGTTGATTATGTCTATTAATGCAGTATTTAATTCTTGGAATAATGATAGAGCAATAATTTATAGAAAACTGAATGATATCAAATGATTGTTGTGAACTGCAGTAAATGTACAAGCAATGGTTTTTGGAAATATGTGAGATGATTCTGGAACTGGAGTTTGTTTTACTAGAAATCCTTCCACAGGAGAAAATGTTTTTTATGGAGAATATCTAATGAATGCACAATGAGAAGATGTGGTTGCTGGAATTAGAACTCCACATCCGATTTCAGAATTGGAAAAACAAATGCCAGATTGTTACAAAGAACTTGTAGATATTTACAAAAATCTAGAAAAACATTACAAAGATATGCAAGATATGGAATTTACAATTCAAGAATGAAAATTATATATTTTGCAGACAAGAAGTGGAAAAAGAACGGCTGCGGCAGCAGTTAGAATTGCAGTAGAAATGGTACAAGAAGGATTGATTGATGAAAAAACAGCAATATTGAGAGTTGCTCCAGAGCAATTAGATGCTTTGTTGCACAAGCAAATAGAGGAGTCTGCAAAAAAAACTGCAGAACTTTTGACAAAATGATTGCCAGCTTCTCCAGGTGCTGCGGTAGGACAAATCGTATTTACAGCAGAAACTGCTCACGATTGGGCGGAAGAAGGCAAAAAAGTGATTCTTGTCAGGACAGAAACTTCTCCAGAAGATATTCAATGAATGCACGCTGCTCAAGGAATATTGACAGCAAGATGAGGAATGACTTCTCATGCAGCAGTAGTTGCAAGATGAATGTGAAAAAGTTGTGTAGCTGGAGCAAGCGAGATTATTATAGATGAAAAAGCCAAGACTTTGACTATTGCTGGTAAGGTTTATAATGAATGAGATACTATGACTTTGGATTGAGCAACTGGTGAAGTTTTCGCAGATGCTTTGAATGTTGTAGATCCTGAATTGAGTGGAGATTTTGCAACTCTTATGTCTTGGGCAGATAAATATAGAAAACTATGAATTAGAACAAACGCAGATACTCCTGTAGATGCAGAAACTGCTAAGAAATTTGGAGCAGAATGAATCTGACTTTGTAGGACAGAACATATGTTTTTTGCGGATGATAGAATCAAAGCGGTTAGAGAAATGATATTATCAGAAGATCAAGAATGAAGAAAAAAAGCATTAGCAAAATTATTGCCATTCCAAAAATCAGACTTTGTTTGATTGTTCAAAGCTATGGATTGATTTCCAGTGACTATCAGATATTTGGATCCTCCATTGCACGAATTCTTACCTACAGAGGAAGATGATATCGCAGAATTGGCAAAAGAAATGAATATAGAGGTATCCAAGCTCAAAGAGAGAATTACAGCTTTGCACGAGGTGAATCCTATGCTTGGTCATAGATGATGTAGATTGGTTGTGACATATCCAGAAATCGCAGAAATGCAAACAGAGGCTGTGATTTCAGCAGCTTGTGAATTGGCAAAAGAATGATACAAGGTGCATCCAGAAATTATGATTCCATTGGTTGGTTACAAACAAGAATTAGATTTTAATCTGGATATTGTTCATAGAATTGCTAAATCAACTATGGAGAAATATAATATCACGATAGAATACAATGTAGGTACAATGATTGAAGTTCCAAGATGAGCGTTGATGGCTGATGAAATAGCGAAATCTGCCGAATTCTTCTCTTTTGGTACAAATGACCTTACTCAAATGTGACTTGGATTTTCAAGAGACGATGCTTCCAAATTCATCAAAGAGTATGTAAATCAAGAAATCTTTGAAAAAGATCCATTCCAGACTTTGGATCAAGAATGAGTAGGGCAATTGGTAGAAATTGCAGTAGAAAGATGAAAAAAAACCAGGCCTGAAATCCAATTATGAATATGTGGTGAGCATTGATGAGATCCAGAATCAATAAAGTTTTGTCATAAAGTAGGACTTACTTATGTTTCTTGTTCTCCATTTAGAGTTCCAATCGCAAGATTAGCTGCTGCTCACGCTGCTTTGAAAGATTAATGATTATTAAAATTTAATAAAAAAAATCCGGAAAACTTCCGGATTTTTTTAAACTAAATATTTTTTTTATTTATCAGCATCAATTACTTCTCATTCTACTGTAGATCATTGATCAGGCATTTCTGAATCAGTATCTGGTGCAGGAGATGATGGAGTAGCTTGATATTTTTGTGCTAATTCTTGGAATTTTTGTTCTATGTTTTCTATTTCTTTGTCTATTTCTTCTTTTGTAGCATCTTCCTTATCTTTTAATTCTTTTGCATCAGCAATAATTTTATTGATTTCCTCTGTCTCTTCTGCAGGAATTTTATCTTTTTGTTCTTCAAGCATTGTTTCTATTTGATAAACAAGAGCTTCAAGTCTGTTTTTGGATTCTACAATTTCTCTTCTTTTGCGATCTTCTTCTGCAAACTTTTCTCAATCTGCTTTTGCTTGAGCAATTTCTTCGTCAGAAATGTTAGTAGATCCTTGAATTTTTACTTCTTGAGATTTTCCTGTAGATTTTTCTTGAGCAGTTACATTCAAGATTCCATTTGCATCTATATCAAAAGTCACTTCAATTTGAGGTTGTCATCTTCTCATCGCAGGAATTCCTTCCAAATTAAACATTCCCAAAGATTTGTTATCTCTAGAGAATTGTCTTTCTCCTTGTGTAACATGCACAGTTACTGCGCTTTGATTATCAGCTGCAGTAGTAAAGATATTAGCTTTCTTGGCTGGAATTGTTGTGTTTCTAGGAATCATTGCATGTGCCAATCCTCATTCCACTTCCACACAAAGACTCAATGGAGTTACATCCAAAAGCAAAATATCTTTTACATCTCATTGGATAATTCCTCATTGAATTGCAGCTCCTTGAGCCACAGATTCGTCTGGATTTACAGTAGCTTTAGCTTCCTTTCCAAAAATTTCTTTCATAATTTTTGGCACAAAAGGCATTCTCGTGGATCCTCCAACCAATATTACTTCATTGATTTCACTAGTTTTGAGTTTTGAATCTTTCAGTGCTTGTTGTACTGGAATTTTACATCTTTCGATCAAATCTTTGGTCATATTTTCAAATTGTGCTCTCGTCAAACTAACATCCAGATTCCTTGGCTGTCCATCTGGTCCTGTAGTAATAAACGGAATAGATATGTCAGTTCTTTCTACAGCAGATAGTTGTTTTTTTGCTTTTTCAGCTTCATCTTTGATTCTTTGCATAGCCATCGCATCATCTTTTAGATCAATCTTTTCTTTTTTATTGAATTCGTCTATTATGTAATCCATAATTCTTTGATCAAAATCTGCTCCACCCAATGCAGTATCTCCAGATGTAGATAGTACTTGAAATGTTCATTCAGATCAGATTTCCAAAATTGTTACATCAAAGGTCCCTCATCATAGATCAAAAACTACGATTTTTTCATCCTTATTTTTTCCTTCTCCATAAGCCAAAGACGCAGCTGTTGGTTCGTTTATAATTCTTTCTACTTTCAATCCAGCGATTTCTCAAGACGCTTTGGTTGCATTTCTTTGCGAATCGTTGAAATAAGCAGGTACAGTAATTACTGCTTGAGTGACAGGTTCTCCTAGGAATTTTTCTGCATCTTCTTTGATTTTTTGTAGAATAAATGCTGAAATTTGTTCTGGTTTGTATTCTTTCCCATCCACAAGAATCAAAATTCCTCAATCTTTAGCTTCTTTTACATCAAAAGGAATATTCTTTAATTCTGATTTTATTTCGCTGTATTTCCTACCAATAAATCTTTTGATTTCATAAATTACATTTTTTGGTTCCAATATTGCTTTTCTTTTTGCAAGGTCTCATACCAATAATTCATCTCATTTGATATAAACCATAGAGGGAGTGGTTCTATTTCATTCAGAATTTGCGATAATCTCTGATTTGTCTCCCAATACATAAGCGACACAGGAATTTGTCGTTCCCAAGTCAATTCAAATTACTTTTGCCATGTTGTTTTTTTAATATATAAATAATTTTAAAATACTTAATTACTAATTTGTTGATATCACTAAAATCAAACAGGTGCTATATTATAGATTTTTTTTATAAATGCAAGTGTTTTTATCACTTTTTTTGTTTGAGTGCTATGTTTTTTGAATATATCTTTTTAGGTTATGAATTGTTTTTCCTGATTTTTATTGTTTTACTAAAAAAGGGCTTGACTTTTTGTTTTAAATACATAATTTATTGTCATAAATGAAAGTAGAAAACAAAAAAAACTAAAAAATATGAAAAGATTTATGTTTCTTGTGGCGGTTATTCTAGGAATGATGGCTACTCAGTCATTTTCTCAGGAAAACACCTCCTGGGGATCTTCAATTAAATGGGATAAAAAATCAAAATCCCAATTGAAAAAAGAAGTCCGCAAAGAGATGAACTCAAAACTCCAAGAGTTCGCTAACAAATGGACATCAGAATTCATTAATCAAGATCGCGAGGTCTCAGTTGATGAAATTGAAAATGATTTGCTAGAAATAGCAGAAAACTTTCATAATTTGTATGCATCTGCATCTTCTGCTTATATTATCAAAAATAAGGCGTATTTTAAGAAGGGACGAATCAAACCCTTCCCTTTCGATCCTCGTAAAGAGGTAAAGAAAGAATTCCGTCTTATTGGAGAATATCTCTATGAGCAGAGAGAGGGATTCAGAGTTTATCTTTCTCATGGCAACAGAGGAATTGAAGACTATCTTCTTCAAGAGTCTTATGAGGTTCGTGGGAGTAGACGTTTGAGAGCTGGAAAAACTATCGCCAGACAGTATGGCGCTGAAATTTTAAAAAGATGGGAAGGTGCTTATTAGTTTTTCTCATCTACATTAAGTAGAAATCCGCTTGTATTCTTGGCGGATTTTTTTTATAAAACTCATTCATTTTTTAATATTCAAGCAATTCCAATCATAGCAGAATTGTCAGTAGAATAAACTTTCTTGATCGGTTTGATCAATTCGAAATTCAGATTTTTATAATTTTTATGTAATATTAATTCATTAGTATATTCCCATAATCTATCGTTTGCAGAAACACCACCAGCAATCCCCAAAGTTTTTGCTCAAAATTTATCCCCAGCTCTTACTAGTTTTTTTGCTAAAACCTCTATCGTTGCCTCTTGGAATTCATAGGCTATTTGATATATCATTTCAGGGCTTAATTTTTTTCATTTTTTTTCTAATTCTGAAATTAGTATAGAAACCTGACTTTTCATTCCAGAAAAACTAAAATCAAATTTATCTCTAGATAAAAATATTCTTTTAAACTTCAGCCCTGGGATTGCTTGGTTTTCATTATCTGGATTGTGTTTTAATGCCATTTCTCCAATCCAAGCTCATCCAGGATATGGTCATCCCAACATTCTTGCAACTTTATCAAAACATTCTCCAGCTGCATCATCCAAACTTCTTCCCAGATGGCTTATTTTAAACTTCCCAAATTTTTCTTTTAAAGTTTTGGCGTTTTCATTATTTTTTTCTGTATTTACCAAATATATGTCATTATGTCATCAACTCGCAGTCAAAACCACCATTGGAAATTCTATATCATCAATATTTCTCTCCAAATACAAAGAAAAAATATGTCCATCAATATGATTTATTTCTATCATTTTTTTGTCAAACCAACTTGATAATGTGCTTGCAACCGTTTTTCCAACCAACAAAGATCCTGGCAATCCAGGATGAGTCGTCACACTTATACTATCTACTCATTCAATATTTTCTCGTCAAATCTCTTCTAGCAATCAAATTATTTTTTCACTATGCAATCTGGATGCAACTTCTGGCATTACTCCTCAAAATTTTTGATGATCCTGGATTTGAGAGTATGCTAATAATTTTTCTACTCAAAAATTTTTTCAATCAAAACTTATTATCCCGATTGAAGTATCATCACAACTAGTTTCTATTGCAAGAGTTTTGTACATAATCAATGTTTTTTTATAAACTTCTTTCTATATTTTCTTGGATTTTTTCTTTTACAAAATCGTCCAATTTCATTACTTTTTGCTCTTTTGTTTTATAAATTCTCACACTAACATTAGATTCTGATTCTTCTTTTTCTCATACAATTACTATGTATGGTATTTTCAATATTTCCGCATTCCTTATTTTTTTTGAAAAACTATCATCACTATCATCTATATTTGCTTTTATTCATCATGATTTTAATTCTCAATATACTTTGTCAGCATAGTTTATAAATTTATCTGCCACAGGAATAATTCTCACTTGTTCTGGTGCCAACCAAAATGGGAAAGCCCCAGCGTAATGTTCAATCAGAATTCATATGAATCTTTCAAAACTTCCAAGTAAAGCTCTGTGTAGCATATATGGTCTTTCTTCTTCTCATTTATTGTTTATATAGGTCATATCAAATCTTTCTGGCAAATTGAAATCAAATTGTAGAGTAGAGCATTGCCATTCTCTTCACAAGCAATCTTTTACCTTAAAATCCAACTTTGGCCCATAAAAAGCTGCCTCTCATTCTTCAGTCACATAATCTAATTTCATATCATCTGCAACTTTTTTTAATACATTTTGTGTTAATTCTCGTCATTCATCATTTCAAGCGTATTTATTTGTGTTTTTTGGATCTCTCAGAGAAAGATAAACTTTTACATCTTCTTTTTTAAATCCAAAACTTTCATAAATATATAATATAAACTTCACAACTCTTTGTAGTTCATCTTCTACTTGATCTTTCCTACACATAATATGCGCATCATCTTGTGTGAAACCTCTCACTCTGGTCAGCCCTCACAATTGTCATTTTTTTTCAAATCTATATACTGTTCCAGTTTCGCATCGGCGAAGAGGAAAATCTCTATAACTTTTTGGTTCAGTATTATAAATTTCCACATGGAAAGGACAATTCATCGGTTTCAACAGATATTGCTCAGATTCAGCTTTATCTATTTCTTTACCAGCTTGTTGATCTTCCAAAGTTTGTCCAGCTTCCATTGGAGGATACATGCTACTTGAATAAAATCCTCGATGCCCAGAAATCTCCCAAAGTTTTTTATTTCATATATGAGGAGTTCTGACAAATTCATAACCATTTTTTCTATGAGCTTCATTCCAAAAATCTTCAATTGTCCTAAACAATCC
>CAZOFM010000003.1:15522-18813 GCA_964579255.1 uncultured Candidatus Peribacteria bacterium | reverse complement strand
AACCAAGAATTTTTGCAATATCCAGAACCAAACTAGATGCCTTATCTGCGAAATCACTAAGTTGTGCGATATAAAATAGATAATCTATAATTTTTATAAATACCAAAGAAATAAGAACATTGATTGCTCATTGTTTTCAGGCTTTTGTTTTTTCTTCTTTGTCCATAGCAGCCATCATTTTGAATCAGGCGACAATCATCATTACTATCGCGACAAAAAAAGCTAGAACCTTGAAAAAAGTCAGAATTTGTAAGAATAAATTGTTTTGTAAACTATTGACCAAATCTGTACTTCCTCTAAGTCATTCTATATTTATCACATATCACAAAATCCATATAGCTCCAAAAACCAGGAAAGATCAATATGCTATATAGACTAAGCTCATTGCTGATTTTTTCATTTCATCACCAGACGCTCAGCTGACCAAAAGTTTGATACCAGAAATAACTATAAATAGGAATATCAATGCAAATGTCACAATTCTCAAAACATCCCAAATAATTCATCCTGTCGCAATTCCACAATTTGGATTTCAAATAGTGCTAGGATAAAAAAGATTTCTGATATTATCTGTGATACTAAGATCTCTATCTATACAATTTGAAAAAGAAAAAACAGTCTCTACTCTACCATATTGATCTGGAGTAGGATCTACTAAATAATTTGCGAAATTTTTATCAAAAGAAGGAGCGGTAGCATTCATTGAACCGAATCAAATAGTTCCAAACACCACGAATATCAACAATCATTTAAATATATTTTTCAACATCGTCTATGGGGAAAAGTTTAAAATCCTGTAGCTCCAGATGGTCAGCTACCAAATATTGAATTTATCAATCAGACTACTAATTTGATAATAGCATAAAATCCAGTAAGCAATAATACTCAAATCACAATATATCAAATTCTGGTTTTAATTTTTTGAAAATCTCAAGTTTTGTGTATTGTATTGGTAACCATCAAGAAACCATTGTATATCAAAAGAATTACCGCCATCACTAAACCAATATAAACTGCCCATTGAATATAGGGAGCCATATTTATTCTAAGATAATCTAATGTATTTGAGATTTTATAGTTACTTTGGAAGGACCCCTCAGTATCGCTTATATTATCTAGTGCTGTATCTTGAATTCTGCTTGAACTATTTGCCTCTCAAACAACAGTATCCAATATAGTCAAAGGATCTGATCAGTACTTTCATCGTGAACCTTCCTGAGCAAAAGCAGAAAAAGAAAACAATGATATAAGAGCGATAAATAGAGAAATAAATATTTTTTTCATTGCATTTTGTATAAATAAAGTTTTTATATCTCAATTATATTCAAAAATCTATTTTTTGTCAAATTTTTGATTTGATTTTTCTTTCTATATCGCTATATTTTTCTTGTTTTAATACAATTGTTGTTGACAATGAAAATCTTTAAAAGATTATCTCGTAATTTACTTATATTTTGACTTGCAATACTGTTTTCTTTTTGAATAATTTTTGTAATAAAACATCCAAGTTTATTGCAAGCAAGTGTATTGAATGCAAGTGAAATATCTTTGATAAAAGACAAACAACGAGATATTGCTTACAAACAAAATGTAGATAATTTGGACATATTCTATAATTGAAAAGAAAAAAATCTGACTATTGTATTATTTTATGATGATTCTATTGTTTTAAAAACAGAAGAAATAGAGGGACAATGCCTATTTATGATTATTAATTTGGACCAAAACTCTAGCAATATTGAGATGACTTGTGAAAATATAAATCAAAATGAAAGCGCGATTATCATTCCATTTGAATGATTGGCCAAAAACATTTTATTGGAAGAAGCGTTTTTTGTATCAAATGGAGATAAAAATCAACTATCTGTATGAAATTTGACTGAACTTAGCCAACATTCAAATTAATTTATATAATCTTGATAAGTATGAAAAACTTTCTCAAAATAGTTTTAATTGGAGTAATTGCAAATTTTGCTATAGCTTTTTCTTTTGCTCAACAACAACCAGCAGGTTTTATAGTACAAGTAGAGCCAAGTTCTTTTGATGTAAATATTGCAGTAGATGTGACGATCAAAGCCGTTAGGTCAAATTGAGATGTGATTAAAGATTATGTTTGAGATGTGTTTATTGATGTAGAATGAGATATTGACTTATCTGAATATACAGTCCCAAGTCAGGGGTTTTATACATTTTTGCCACAAGATCAAGGGGTGAAAACTTTTTCCAAATGACTAATAATCAAAAAATCTGGTACATTTACCTTGAGTGCATCAGAAATGGAAGATGAAAGCATAAAATGAGAAAAAACCATAATAGTCTGAACTACTCATGCCGTAGCATCAAAACCAATTACAATCAACTCCCCTAGCAATAATTGAATAGAAAAGACCGAAATCTTGGAAGTGATATGATGAAGTGCTGACTTACCAAACTCCCCATTTGAAATATATTTGAATGATATGCTTGTAAATGAATGATGAATTACAAATACTGTTTGAGGTTTTACAGCTTATATTACTGGATTCAAAAATTGAGAAAATAGCTTATATGTCAAAATATTAGATATAAATGATGTGGTTTTGTGAGAATCAGAGACCATAACATTCAATTATTTACCAATTACGGATGGGGTTTTTGAAAGCATTCAAGTATTGCCATCCAATAGTATCAAAGCTGGAAGTAAAGCAACATTTAGAGTCGCTACTAGTGATAGCGTCACATCAGCTACAATCAGACTTAGTAATGGAAGAAATTCCCCTATGGACCTGGTTTCTGCTGGAGTATTCAGTAAGGAAATTACAATAGATGATGAGTGAAAAATAGACGTTTCTTTGGATCTTTTTGTAGATGGAAACAAAAGAGAATACGATAATGTATCTAGATTATTGGTAGAAAAATGAACTTCTATTGAAAAAGTTAGGATATTTTGAGATCCAGTTTACAAAGATAAAATGACAATTACTTGGGATCTAGTTTGAATTGAACCCGCAAAATATAGTGTTGCCTTTTCCACAAATAAGGAATATTTAAGTGAATCTACAATAGTATCAAAAAAAGAAATTATTTTAGAGGATTTAGCTATAGGACAAACATATTATTTCAGGATAACTCCTTTGGATATAAATGGGGAAGTTGCTGGATCATCATCAGAAATAGTACAAGCAGTTGCTGGGGATATTTCTGAGAGCTCTTGTACTGTTCAATGAATTACTGTAAGTGATACCGTTATTTGAGATAAACATTATCTGACTTGGAATGAAGTTCAAAATGTAGAAAAATATATAATATATA
>CAZOFM010000003.1:8678-15422 GCA_964579255.1 uncultured Candidatus Peribacteria bacterium | reverse complement strand
AAACATTATCTGACTTGGAATGAAGTTCAAAATGTAGAAAAATATATAATATATAGATCCGAACGACAAACTTCTGATATTTCCAAAATGCAAAAAGTGACTGAAACAGAAGAAAACAGATTTGAATATCCTTTTAATAAATCTGCAAAACAAGAAAAATACGCATATTATGCAGTACAGGCAATTTGTAAAGATGGAAAAGCTCTTGTGATTGAAGATATCAAAAAAGTACAAACCTGACCTATGGAAAACTTTCTACTTTTGTTGTTTATTGCGATATTCTTCTATTGATCCTATAGACTGGCTTATATACAAAAATAAAATTTATATCAAAAACATACAATATGCATAATTTTCCTAAACAATACAATAAAATTGAATCAAACAAAAATAAAAATTCTGATTTCAAAGCTCATCCTATATTTTCTTTGGCTGAAGAATACAATTGAACAATCAATATTGCAATGTTATTTAGAATATTTTTACTGGATGCAATGCATTCTTTTTACTTCAAAACTCAGTTGAGTCATATTGATTTTTTGATTAAATCGCAAGAAAAGATTATAAAAAATAAATCTGAACTCAAAAAAATATTGACTAATTTATGAATAAAGGCAAAAGTAAATATTTGGGATAAAAAGAATTTGGCTTTTTCTTTTTATGTTCAAGATTTTTTTGCGGAAATATATAATAAATGAGTGATTTCTGAAGAGAATTCCTTGGTCTATTGGAGCAATAAAAAACAATGACCTGTAGACATTGACTCAATCATATACAAAAGTAAAAAGAAAAAACGCTATACTTTAAAATATTTTGTTAGTGCAAAAAATCATGTATTAGATACTTTCACTGAGCAACCTGAAACAATCTTTGGAGATGTAGCAATAGCGGTGCATCCACAACATAAAAGAGCAAAACAGCTAAAATGACAAGAAGCAATAATCCCAATAACCAATGTGAAAATCCCAATTATAATTGATGAAAGAGCTGATTTTACTAGATATTGAGGGGTATATAGAGTGACTCCAGGACACGATGAAATTGGTTTTGAGATAGCAAAGGATCATAATTTACCAACTGATGTATACGCTATAGATCAAAACTGAGTATTTACTGATAATGCTTGATTATTTAGCAAGAAAAGTGTAAAAGATTTTTTTCCAAATATAGTACAAAATTTATCTGATATCTGAAATTTAATTGCAACAGAAGAAGTAGAAGTCAAAGATGCCTTTGAAAAAGAAAGTAAAGAAAAACTTAGTTTACGCAAATGGAAAGGATTGTTTTGTAAAATATCGGAAGAAAGTATTTCCGACCTTTTTGAACAAGAAAAAATAAGTGATTTGGAAATAAATCAAGAAAACTTTAATGAATCATATCGATTAGCTTCTTTCCATGATGAATCTGGGATTCCTGTACCTATACGGCAAAAAGAAAACGAGCTTTTTTTATTAAACTCTGATTGGTTGTACCAAGAATTAAATAAAAACTGAGAAAAT
This sequence comes from uncultured Candidatus Peribacteria bacterium, assembly GCA_964579255.1. GTDB lineage: Bacteria > Patescibacteriota > Gracilibacteria > Absconditabacterales > Absconditicoccaceae > UBA5124. The sequence goes on along the minus strand of CAZOFM010000003.1, from coordinate 13,923 downwards.
AAATTATTTGCCGTTGCGATGTTTTTATTACAACTAATTTCTATTTGAAGCATATCCAACCCATTTTCAGTAGAACAGTTAATAGATATAATCTTTGAATATGGAAAGGGAAATATTCAAGAATTTGCTGAAGAAATAATAAAAAAATATCCAAAAACAAAACCAGATTTTGATGAATTATTAAAGTTTATAGAAAAAATTATTGAAAATAAAGATCCCGACAAACTAATTTCTGAAATACTAGGATTGCTAGAAAAAGCTTTTTTTATAAAAGAAGATAATGATAAAAATTTCTTATTTGATTTTGAAAAAATAGACTCCAATTTGAAGTGAATAAAAAAATATTCTCAAGATATTAGTGAGAATCTTGTAAATACAGCAATTATTTTAAAAAAATCTGATAAAATAGAGCAAAAAGAGCTTGGGGTTTTTTGTGATAAAAACTGTTTGATAGAGTCTTGCGTAAAATGAGATTTTCTTTTGGAGAAACTACTCAACAAAAAATTAATTAATAAATTTGAAAGAATACCAAAAATTAAAGGAAGCCAAAGATCTAAAGATCAAATCATAGATCAAAAACTTATTAGACAATATCACCCGGATTGCATTAGAATATCACTACTTTCTTTGGCAGATGGACAAAATGAGTTATCAGATTCTATTTTTGAAAAATGGGATAAAAATATCGCTAATTTTTGGAATGCCTGTAGATATATATATCACAACAATAATCAAACAAATCAAAATATAGAAGATATGCAGAAAACAATTTCAGAAAATATTGAAGAATTGAGTCCGATGGATCTTTGGATGGTTTTTAAAAGTAATAAGTTGATTGAAGAATCTGAAAGAATCCAATCTCCAAAACAAATTGGGGAGTTTATAAATAATTTATTTGATTTTGTGGCAAAAGATCTTTCTTCTAAATATATTGAAATAAATAAAGCAGAAAAAACAAATAATACTGACTTAATTTTGTATTATACAAGTATTGTATGTATTGTTTTGCTACAACATTATGCTCCAATAATTAGCGAAGAATTACAAATAATTTTTGCCGTTCCAATGAACTCACTGGAAAATTTGACTCCAATATCAGGAATACAAAAAAACTACTCTATATCTCTGCTTATGGATATTATAGAAAGGTTTTCTCTAAGCAAAATACAGTTATGTCTAAAAAAGCATGATTCCGTGAATATTTTTATTAGATCTAATCCAGATTTTTTGAGTTTTATACAAGAAAATGAACTTTTGTTGAATAAAGCATTGAATGCCAAAGAAATAAAATATTTAATGCATCATGAAGAAGTCCCGACTGGCTATCAAAAAGAAGATATAATAGACATTGTAATCTGAATAAAAGCATCTGAAAAAAAAGAAGTATCCGGACTAATTCTTATGGAAAAACAACTAAAAGAAAAAGAAGAACATTTGCAATATCTAAGGAACCTTGTCCAACAAATGAGCATTAGTGCTGCAGATCCTTCGTCAATTCAAACAAAAAGAGACGAGATTTCTACACTAAAATCTGAAATAGAAGAACTATCTTTTGAAATTAGTAAATGTAAGATAAAATAGATACTGGATTTATAAAAAACAACTGAGTACGTTGTATCTTCTAACCAACAAATCCCCCGCTCTGAATTTCTCGTAGTTTTTTATAAATTCAATCTTTTTTGTTTATCAGCTCTCCATGGCTTCCTTTTTCTATAATTTTTCCATTATCCATCACTATTATTTGGTCCATTTTCATAATTGTAGAAAGTCTATGTGCAATAACCATCACAGTTTTATTTCTCATTACTTCATCCATTGCTTCCTGTATCAACATTTCTGATTCTGAATCTAATGCTGAAGTAGCTTCATCTAATGCAAGAATTGGCTTGTTTTCTAAGATTGCCCTTGCTATAGCTACTCTTTGTCTTTCTCCACCAGAAAGTTTAATTCATCTCTCTCAAACCAATGTGTCATAACCATCTTTTAATTTGATAATAAAATCATGACATCTAGCCATTTTGGATGCTGCGATAATTTCTGCCTCACTAGCGTCTGGTCTACCATAAGCTATATTTTCTCTTATGGATCTATGAAAAAGAATTGGATCTTGTGGTACAAGAGATATTGAATCTCTCAAACTATCTTGTGTCACTTTGGAAATATCTTGTCAATCAAGCAAAACCTTTCCTGACTGAATATCAAAAAACCTGAATAATACCTTGATTATACTTGTTTTTCCTGCTCCAGATTCTCCAACAAATGCAATTTTTTCTCAAGATTTTATTCTAAAACTCAAATCAGAAAATATTGCAGATTCTCAATTTTCATATCTAAATCATACTTTCTCAAATTCTATGATTCCAGATGAAACTCTTAACTCTCCTGCATTTTCTATATCCTGAACCTCGTGGGCCTCGTCCAAAACCTCCAACATTTCTGCTGATTCACTAAATCATCTATACAAACGTCTAAATACATTTCAAACATGCCAAAGCTGATCTATCAATCTCAACAAATACATTTGCAATAAAACAAAGAATCAGATATCAATCAAGTCCATAGACCAAGAAGATAGAGCTATATAAAACATAATAAACTCTATCAAAACCATCATAAATCCAGTGACTGTCCGAATAATCATCGCTCTATATCGCCTCTGTTTTTGAAACTTGGTTCGCAATCAAACTTCATTAGAAAAATCACTGTATTCCCTATCCAAAGATGAAAAAATCTTGATATTAAAATTATTAGTAATCGTATCAGACAAAACCCCAGAAACCACAGAATCTTGTACATTTGTTTTGATCTCATAAGGATAATTTCGTCTGTATAAAAAATATTGAACAATTATAAAGACAATAAACCAAACGAACAAAATCAATGATAATTTTCGATCTTTTAGACCTATTATAATCAAAATAAAAATCAGATTTAATATTATTGGTGCAATTTCAAATGTTAGTGTATCAGTAATCAAATCGTAAGATCCCACAAATTTATTTACTTTTTTGATTAGAGAGCCAGTAAAATTATCTGTAAAAAATCTAAATGAATGCCTGTGTAAATATTCAAAACATTCTAAATAAATTTTTCTCATAATATTAATGGACATATTGATTAGAGAAAAATCTGTTGCTCTATAAGTAATAACGCTCACTACTTTAATCCAAACAATTGAAATCAAAAGTCCAATAGCAATAGAAAAAATCTGACTCTTGTCTGAACCTACAAAATCAGAAAGAAGATTAATGATTTCCTTAAAATAAATAGCAGGCAACAAAGCTATAAAAGTCTGTGCTGTTCTAAAAAATAGCAAGGAAAAAAAGTATTTTTTTTCAGTCATATACTTTTTCCAAAAATAGGATAGGACTCTTTTGGGTTTAATTTGTTGCTCTTGCATTAGAATGGGAATCAAAATAAAAAAATGCTACGATTTCTCGTAGCACCTCACAATATATTAATAGCTCTTATTGCAAAAAACTTAAATATTTGAGTTGTGCTACAAAAAAAATTCTAATCATTAGATCACTTATTGATGAGAAAATCTTGGAAACAAATGCAAACATAAAACTAGTCAAACTCAAATAAAATATTTTTATTCTAATATTATATACGAATGACCATAGACTTTGTGACAAATTAAATCAAAGATTTCCCCGTCATTTCTAATGGAATAGGAATTTCCATAATAGATAATATCGTAGGAGCTATATCAGACAATCATCAACTAGTATGAGAATTTTGGATTTCAGAATCTTTGATATATCGAAATGGAACTAGGTTTGTAGTATGTGCTGTATTTGGAGATTCTGGGCTTCACATTTCTTCGCAGTTTCAATGATCTGCAGTCACTAATAAATGTATGTCGTGTTGGGCACAGAAATCTACTATTTGTTTGAGTAGCTGATCTATTTTGGCAACAGATTGTTTTGCTGCTTCAAAATTTCCAGTATGTCATACCATATCTCAATTAGCAAAATTTAGAACAGTGAAATCATAGGACAATCCATTTGCAATCAGTTCGTCATAAATTTCTTGAGCAGACATTTCTGGATCTAAATCATATGTTGCGACTTTGTGAGATGGCACCAAAATATCTCTTTCTCAATCATAAACAATCTGCTTATCTCAATTAAAGAATTTAGTAACATGAGCAAACTTTTCTGTCTCTGCGATATGTAATTGTTTTTTTTCATTGTTGGATAATACCTCTCACAATGTATTTTTGATATTGAATTCTTTGATCAAGGTAGGACCAGAATATTCTTTGTAATACTTGGTCATAGTGGCAATATAAAGATTGTTTAAGGGTTTTGTAAGAAATTCTTTTTGCCAGGTAGGATAATTTTTTGCTTCATCGGGGCTTGCGGAAACCACTAAAGCTTGAGTCATTTGCCTTGCTCTATCTGATCTAAAATTTAAAAAAATCACAGCATCTCAAGATTCAATTTGCTCTCAATCCATAAAACTCACTGGTTCAATAAATTCGTCTGTAATTTCTTTTTCGTAAGATTTGAAAATATATTCACTTGGACTATCGTTGGTTTGAAGCTGTCAAAAAACCATTTCATCATAAGCTTTTTGAATTCTTTCTCGGTTGTTGTCTCTATCCATAGCATAATATCTACCAGCAAAAGATGCTATTACTACATTTGGATAGTTTTCTAAAAATTTTTCAAAATCTAGCATATAATCTCCTGCCGATCTTGGTCTAAGATCTCTACCATCAGCAAATAAATGCAAAAACACATTAATATTATCGGGAATCAAAGTCAAAATTTTTTGTAAATGAGAATCCATTGCATGTACTCCACCCGGACCAAATAATTGTAGCAAATGTAAATTTGAATTGTGCTCTTGACAATGCTTGATCGCGTCTAAAAACTCAGAAATTTTGGCAAAACTGCCATCATCCAACATATCTTCTATTGCTATCATATTCTGTTTGATAATTCTACCAGTACCTATTGTCATATGGCCTACTTCGGAATTTCACATTTGTCAATCTGGCAAACCAACTGCCCTACCAGAAGCATCAAGTTTGGTTTTTAACTGTTTGAGTAAGTTTTGAATATTTGGAGCTTCTGCTTGCAATATAGCATTTTCTTCAGGAGTTTTATCGTTGATTCCGAATCAATCTAGAATAAGTAAAAGTAGCTTTTCCATAGGATTTATATCTATAATAAAAAAAATCTGATTATTTTAAAGTCAGGTAAAATCTATCTTTTTAATTATACAGATTCAT
>CAZOFM010000003.1:0-8668 GCA_964579255.1 uncultured Candidatus Peribacteria bacterium | reverse complement strand
ATTCATTTGGGAATTGCAATTGGAATATTTTGAGAACAATGTTATCACTTAAATCAATCAAATGTTCATTTCCAGATAGCTCCGAGTGTTTTGAGTTTTGAATCTCATTTATAAAGAAAAAGCTTGAAACTAAGTCGCAAAGGTTGGCCAAGAAAGCCAATCAAGAAAAATTGAAATAATTGTTTTTTATTTGCGAATTTACGGACAAAATACATCCTATGTTTGGCTTTTTTGTAAGCTTGTATAGGATTTCAAATCCAAGCATGTTCAAGTTTTGTCTTATCTCTTTCCATATGATAGATTTTGATTTTGGAAGTAACGATAATTGGATAATTTATACTATGAAGAAAATAAGTATAAGCCAAATCCTCATAAATAAAATCAAATCTTTCGTCCATTGGATTTTCCTGGAAAACATAGGCTGGGGCAAACAGGGAATTTCAGGAATACATCTGAATCCTCGCATAATCTCTTTGCCCCAGAACGCATCCGACAGGTCTAGATAATCGATAATTAAATTTTGCAAATCATTGGTTTTGGATTTCTCCGCTATGTCTGTACATCAAAGTAGGGGTCAACACAAAATCTTTTGCCAAAATACGCTTAAGCTTTCTCCAATATTCTATCGTTTTGGTCAAATAATCTGCATAAATATCCTCATCATCATCCATAAATAAAATATAATTTCCTTTTGCCTGTTTGGCTCAAAAATTTCTCATAGCACTGACATTATTATGGACAAATTCTGAATTTAAATTGGAAAAGACATAAATATCTTTCGGCAATTCTCAATCAAAAATGTCATTTAACCATTCAGAATAAGTTTCTTTTGTGAAAATATTATCAACAATCAAAATCAGCTCCTTTTGTTTGTGAGTTTGCTTCTGAAAGCAAGTGACACTACGCCTCATATTGATCAAATCCGTTCATCTTGTTTGAATTATTACAGAAATCATAGAAGCCATATGTTGATGAAAATAGATAAAATCTCTTGTAAGAGCTTAGAGATTAATAGTTGATTTTCAATGTTTTTTGACTATCTATTGAAATATAATTATTTTGTAAAAAAAAGAATGCTTGGATTTATTGGCTGTTTTTTATTGTTTTCTGCCTGATATCATATTGTAAGCACTGTAATTGCTTATGGTTTTTTGTGATGAAATAGTCCTCAATATTTTGCTATAATTAGAGATTTGATTTGGATTGTTTTTGTGGGAATTTTGGCAATCAAAAACTGGAAAATTTTGAAATCATTTTTGAGAAAACGAAAAAAAACAATCTACTATTTTTGCGGATTAATTATCGTTTCGATATGAATTTCTTGGCTACAAAATAAATGAGTTTATGATATGTTTGTTGGGTTTAAATATTGATTTTATTATATTTTTATATTTTTGACTGCAAGTTTTATTGGATATTTATTAACAAATAAAAAAACCAAAAAGGAAAATATAAAAAGTTTTTTTGACTTAGTAAATTGGTCTTTGCTAGCTATTGTGATAATTGGTTTTTTGTGGCAGTTGGCAAAGTTGCTTTTCCCAAGTTTCTTTTTGAAAATATGATATGGTCCATTAAATGATTTCCAATTTGGGGTCAAACCGCCAATTTATTATCTCACAGGTTTTGAAGGCAAACTCAGACGACAGTGAATTTTTGCAGGGCCGAATAATTACTGATATTTATTGGTTGCATTTTCTGCATTGATAGTAAGTTATTTTAAATTTTCTATAAATTCAATCAAAGAAATTTTTACAAAAAAACAGAATCTGATTTCTTTATTTGTATATATATTGTGGTTTGGAGCAATTATTTTAACACTATCTAGAGCTGCTATTTTGGGAACAATTATTGTTTTGATATTATTGAATATCCAGCGACGAAAGCGTAATTGGAAAATTTGAGCTTGAATTTGAATTGTAGGAATTCTGGGGATTTTGGCTTTGAGTATTTTGAAAGATAGTTCTAGTTTGGCGCATATTTCTGCGAAGCTCAACGGGGTTACTTATGTTTTGGAAAAACCGTTTGGATATTGACTTGGAAGTTCTGGACCAGCAATTCATCACAATTGAAGCATTTTACCAGAAAATTATTTTATGCAAATTTTGATAGATAGTGGACTAATTGGATTTGTCTTGCTAATACTTTGTTATATATCAATATGACAGCAAATCAAAAAAAGTCTGAATCACAAAGAAATAAACAATTATATCAAAGCATTATTAATATGACGAATCGCTCTACTATCAATATGAATGTTTTTGCATGTATTTGAAGATAGCATGGTCAACTATTTATTTTTTGTGCCACTTGGTCTGCTTGTATGATATTGAAACAAAAAAAGAGCCTAGCAATAAGCCAAGCTCCTGATTATTCAATTAAGGGAATATATCATACTTTTCTCCGACATATTCTCTTAGGTTTTTCTCTACCCTAATTTTTTTTTGTAAAGATGAGTGCCTTAAATCCATAAGTCTATGAAAAGGCCTTACCAAGGGGACTCTCTCTTTAGGATCTACTCTCTCCAAATACAGAACATTTAAGAAACACTCTGCGGCCAAAGTATAGTCAATATCTAAAGGTAAATCTATAGAATGAAATAGATAAAGCCATTCTTCATAGAAATATAGTCTCAAAATGGAATAGGCAGACCTTGAATCTGGCCAAGCATTTAGAAATAACATAAACAAGTAACCTACCTGATCTTTGTCACAAGAATCTGTTTCAAAACACCTATAAAGAATGTTTGAATATCTTGCTCTAAGAGGAATAAAAGCATTTTCATATTTTTTTTGTATTTTTCGATTCCCCATAAACAATGGGTTTTGGTAAAAAAACACAAATAAATTTAATGCTGACTCCATTTCTTCAAGATTAAGTTCTTCCTCGGCTTTTTCAAAATACTGAACAAGCAGAGATAATCTATGTTGGCTATAAACATTAAAACCTCTTTTCCTAGAGAATATAGAATCATTCAAATCTGGGAAACTGCTTATAAATCTAGCCAAATAAAGATCATTTAGTTCATCTGCAGATAATGATTCTCTTTTTTGTGAGAGCAGATGATCCAAAGGATAGTCCAATTCAAAAAAATCAGCAAGCTCTCTGTGGATAGAAACAAGGGAATCCATCCATTGATTATACTCGAAAGGAGTATCAAATGTTTTTGGAGGCTCCAAAGATGAAGACATTTCTCTGTAATCTAACATTACAGAAAATGACTTGAACTGCGCATTAGATTTAATTGCCCAAAGGACAAAAAAAATAATCAAAATTCTTTTTAACATTTTATTTTTGTTTTGGTTTTGTGTTTTTACTATAAACATTATCCAATCATTGTCAATCCAAAATACAGATTGAAGCAGATTTTTTCTTGTTTTTGTTTCTTATATTTGTATCTTGATTAGTAGTATTTTATATTTTTTAAAAATCAATTATTATGGTAGAAAAGAAAACAACAAAAAAAACAACTACAAAAGCAGTTGCTAAAAAGCCAGCTACAAAAAAGCCTGTTGCTAAAAAACCAGTTAGAAAAACAACTAATGTTGCAACAAAAAAACCTACTGTTAGAGTAGAAACCAAGAAAATATCTAATCCAAGAATAGAATGCAATGTTTCAGATTTTTGTAATTGCTGCACTTTGGTGAAAAGACTTGCTTTTGCAATTATCTTTTTGCTAAACACTGTATTGTTGATAATAGTAGCTGCAAACCAATCAAAAGTTGAAATTATGAAAGCTGGAGGCAAAGAAAACTACAGAATTTTGAAGCAAATATACAAAACAGACTGATACAAAGAACAGCAAAATCAACAATTATTACAAGCTTTACAAATATACTCCAACCCAGAACAATTTATGCCATCATTTGATGATATGGAATATATAGACTATGAAGATATGGAAGAATACTATTTGGAGTAAAGCTGACAAAAAAATCTGATTTATTTTGTTAATATAAACTAATGAAAATCTCAAAATATTTTGATGAAATTTTGTTGTTAATTTTGATAGTAAATTCAATATTTTTGTTTCATGTAGCTTTTATCAAAACTGATGCGATGAGTATTGAAGTTATGAAATCTGGTGGTAGAGAAAACTTTAAACTTGTAAAAAAGCTCTACACACATCCAGCAAATATTTTGGAACAAAAGTCTATGATTCAAGAATGATTAAACGCATTTGATGTTAATTAATTTATTTTTTACAAAAAAATGATGGTAAAAAAAACAAGTACGACAAAGAAAACTACAGCACAAAAACCTATTGCTAAAAAAACAGCAAGTAAAGTAAAAAAAACTGTTGCAACTAAAAAAACCACAAATAACAAAAATCTGATAAAAAATGTTGGATCTCTTAGGATATGGACAGCTGTGTTTTTGGCTATCAACTTGATATTGATAGTATACATTGCTTTTTTCAAAAGAGATGCTCTTTGGATAGAACAGCTAAAAACTTGAGGAAAATGAAATTTCAAACAAATCACAAAAATATATAAACACGAAAACTTCAAAGAACAGCAATCTATGACATTAAAACAGATTTTGGCGGAAATGGATGGAGATTCAAGTAGCAATTTAAATATTATCAAAGAACTTGATCAAGAAACAATTGCTGATGTGATGAAAAATTCCCACATAGAATGAAAAGAAGATGCAAGGCTAATTATAGTTGAATACTCTGATTTTAATTGTGGATATTGTCACAGACAATATGATGAAAAAAACATACAAAGAGTAATTGAGAAATATCCAAATGATGTGGCTCATATATTCAAAAATCATTCATCAAGTCCGTTGGCAGAAACAGTAGAATGTGCTGGTGAAATATGAGGATCCAAAGCTTTTTATAAATTTGTAGATAAAGCATTTGAGCAACAATGATGGAGTGAGGAAATAGTAGCGAATATGGCAAAAGAAGTTTGACTAAACTCTACAAATCTTCTAAAATGTATAAGTGATGGAACAGTAAAAACAAAGCTTAGTAATATTGTACAAGAAGCTCGTTCTATATTTTGAATTACTGGAACTCCTGGAAATGTGATAATAGATAGAGAAACTGGAAAATATGTTGTAATCGCAGGAGCTTATCCATTTGAAACATTTGATGCTGAAGTACAAAATCTGCTAAACAACTAAGACAAACAAAAACACATATAAATAAAAAACTCTGCTAATGCAGAGTTTTTTATTTAGCTTTGATAATATAGGTTTCTTTTGACTCTGATCTACAAGATTTTGGCTTAAAAACCCTAATAGATGATCCACCAAAATAATCTTTAAGCTCTTTGACTAATTCATCAAATCAAGGTCACATAAAAACTTTTATTACGAATTTACCGTCTGGTCTGAGTAGTTTTTTGTAGATCCAAAGTGTTTCTTGAATTAGGCCAATTGATCTCACTGCGTCCAAATCTTTGATTCCTGTGGTGTTTGGAGCCATATCTGATTGAATCAAATCTATTTTCGTCATTCATTCTTCTCTAAGAATTGATTCAACTTTGGGCTGATCTGTAATATCTTGCACAAAAGTAGTCAAACCAAGCATATTCAAATCCACTTCTTTCAAATCAAATCCAACTAATTTATAATTCTGAATTTTATTTTTTTGTAATTGTGAAATTGCATATTGCAACCAACTTCATGGAGCACATCAAATATCAACGACATTTTGGACACTCTTATCAAATATTCAAAATTTTTGCTGAATTTCATCCAATTTGAAGGCACTACGAGCTTTGTATCACTCTTTTTTGGCTTGTTTGAAATAAAAATCGTATGGATTGTACATATGAGAATATTAAACTGTAAAATAATTAAGTTAAAATTAATTGGAAACAATCAATAAATCTCTTAGCTCTTTTCTAAGAATTTTATAGTTTGGAGAATAAAAAGCAACTAGTTCCCAGAATTTTGGACTATGGTTTTTGATTTTTAAATGACAGGCCTCATGGATTATCACATAAATAATTAACCTACTTGGCAAATGTACTAAATTCTGATTTAACATTATTTTTTGATCACTAGTGCAACTTCACCATTTGGATTTGACTTTTCTAATATGCAAAGATTTGTAAGGAATTCATAGTTTCTGGCTATAATCGTCCAAAATTGGTTTGGCATAATCATAGAGAGTTTGTTTGAGTTCCAAATTCAGATTTTTTTGTTCTAATGAAAATTCAGACAAAGGAACAAGTTCTCAAAATAAAAGCAAGGAATCTTTTTCTATAATTTTATAGATTTTTTTCTTTTGTTGTTTTGCTATTAAAGACTTTCATTTTTCCAAAAGTTGATCAAGAAATTTTTGATTTCAGCGTAATTTGGAAGGAATTGTCATTTGCAAATTCCCCTTCTCTGTAAGTTTTACATATCCATGCCTGATCGGTTTATAAATAATTTCTGTTTGCATGATAAGAAGTATAGTGATTTATATTTAAAAAAGGAGAGAAAATTTGCTTTATTTTTGATTCCAAATATAATTTACCAAGAAATCTTTTATTATAAATAAAGTAAAACAAATGAGCAAAGAAAAAAATGAATTAGCAAAACCAAGCAATCCAAATTTAAGACTTGGACAAAATATACAGAATGAATCGACAAAACACGATTTAAGCTCCAGTTTGAGTATAGTCAATCAAGCAATTGAGAAAAAGCTAACTCCAGAGATAATTTTACAAATTCAAGCACATATCAAATCACACTGAGCTTTTGATTTTGGAACAGAATGAGTGATTTATAAAATCCCCATAAATATAGATGGGAAAATTGGCTATTTTTTGGTATCTAAAAAAAGATATGATAAGAATATAAGCTGAGAATACAATAATCACAAAACTATTTCACAAATATTAGATAAAGATTTGGAGTTTAAAAAAGATATCTGAATCCCAAAACTGTACTGACACTTTGAAGATGCCGAAGAAAATGAATCCTATATTATAATGGATTATATCCAAGGGAAAACTCTATTTTCAAAAGTTGTAGATAAAATATGCTGAGTTGATACAAAAAATGATCAAGAAGCTATAAAAATATTAAGTAATTTTGTACATGAGCAAACAGGATCATATTGATTAGAGCTTGAAGAATTATATAATTTTTTAAAAGATTACATTGAAAAACATAATATAAAATTATTCTCTTATCATAAGGGATTAAAACTAAAACACTCTCTAAAACATTTTTTCTCTCATATTCATAAAAACTGATTTTATCACAGAGATGTTGGGAATAATCGAAGAAATATTATTGTTTGAGATGATGGAAAGTTATATGTAATAGATTTTGGACATTCTCTAATTACAAATAAAAAATGAGATTTGGATCCTAGTGAATTACAAGAAATTTATTTACAATTTAAAAAAGGAAATGAAGCACAATTCTATCCACGTGATGAAACAATTCTAGAAACTTTAAGGCAATTAACTCCCATGCCAGCAAAAAGAGAACCACGAGAATTAAATTATTAAGAAAAATCCCAGGGAAATCCTGGGATTTTTTTATTTTCCATATTTAGCTTTATCTCACAATCTTTCCTCTATTCTCATCAACTGATTGTATTTTGCAACTCTATCAGTTCTAGATGCAGAGCCTGTTTTGATAAATCAAGTATTTAAAGCAACTGCCAAATCTGCAATAAATGTGTCTTCAGTTTCTCCTGATCTATGAGAAACAACAACGCTCATTCCATGATTTTGAGCCATACGAATACAATCTATTGTCTCTGACACAGTACCAATCTGATTTAATTTTATTAATATAGAATTTCCCATTTTTTGATCTATTCACATTTGTAATCTTTGAATATTTGTAACGAACAAATCATCTCCTACCAACATTATTTTTTCTCAAAGCTTTGCTGTAAGCAACTTCCATCATTCAAAATCATCTTCTGCCATACCATCTTCTATTGAAATAATTGGATATTTATTTACCCAATCTGCGTATAAATCTACTAATTCCGCAGGTGACAACGTTTTATTCTCTCATTCAAGAATATAGTTTCAATCTTTATAAAACTCAGAAGATGCCACATCCAAAGCTAATTTAATCTGATCTGTAGAATAACCAGCTTCTTGAATTGCTTGAATAATTACTTGAATAGCTTCTTCGTTTGAGGAAAGGTTTGGAGCATATCATCATTCATCTCAAACAGAAGTAACTAGTCATTTGGACTGTAAAATCTTTTTTAGATGATGGAAAACCTCTGCTCACATTCTCACAGCTTCATGAGCATTTTCCGCAGCAACTGGTACAATCATAAACTCCTGAACATCTACATTATTATCAGCATGAGATCAGCCGTTCAAAATATTCATCATAGGATATGGTAAAACATGTCATTTGGATTCATTGATATATTCATATAATCGTTTACTGTTTGCCTTGGAAATTGCAGCTACAAATGCCATAGAAACCCCAAGAATTGCATTTGCTCAAAGTTTAGATTTATTTGGAGTAGAGTCTAAATCTATCATCATTTGGTCTAAATCTCTAACTGTTTCAAAGGATTTTCACTCAATTGCTGGCTTGATAATTGTGTTTACATTATTTACTGCTTTGAGCACTCATTTTCCAAGATATCTAGTCTTATCTCCATCTCTAAGCTCTAATGCTTCATGAATTCCTGTGGATGCACCAGAAGGAACAATCGCCCTAGCCGTGTGTCATGTTG
>CAZOFM010000002.1:14677-21536 GCA_964579255.1 uncultured Candidatus Peribacteria bacterium | reverse complement strand
ATATTCCCTGTTTGTGTCTTTTCTGTCTTGGTGGAAGAGATTCAACCACTTTTTTCTTAAATACTTTTTATGCGAGTTTTCCGACATCTGACTTGGTTGAAACAGAAACAATCAAAATCAGCAAAGAACAAACTTATATCACACAAAAAGATGATGCAAAAGTTTTAAAAAAAGATGATTTTGTGAGAGATGGCACATACATGGACCCTCTTACTACAATATTATCTGTATATAACAATATAGATTCAGAATCTTCTTTGGATATTAGTTTTACCTATACATTCAAACTTAATAAAAATTTTTTTGAGAAGGTAAAAGCTATTGTCAACCGATTTTGGAAAGCAAAACCCAAGACGGAAGAATGAAAGGAAATAGAACAAGAATCCAAACCAGATTTATTTATGTTTATATGATACAAAATAAGTTCTCAAGATAAATTTTTGCTTGAAACCATAGAAGCAAACTTACAATCAGCATTTGCCACATTTTTTGAATGAGGAAAAATAAAGTTGAACAAAAAACCAAAAACAATTCCTATGAATTACTCTCAATCTGTAAACTTTTTTCATTTACCAACTGTTGCGAATTTTACGAAATGATTGGAATACACTCTATATAGAAAACTCCCATATCCTACGAATATTCCGACTGTACACAATACTCCAAATGCAGAAAAAGATTTAACTATTTTGGGAAAAACTGATTATAGAGGTGATGCTATTACATTTGGAATTAGAAAAGAAGATAAATTTAGACATATGTATATTATTGGAAAAACTTGAACAGGAAAATCTACTCTAATTTCAAAACTAATTACTGAAGACATGCAGGCTGGAAATTGACTTTGTCTACTAGATCCGCATGGAGAATTAGTAGATACGGTATTAGAGTATATTCCTACAAATAGAATAAATGATGTGATTTTGTTTGATGTGGCAGACTCTGATTTTCCTATTGGATTCAACTTGTTGCAAGCAGATTCTGAAGATGAAAAAAACCTTGTAGCTTCTGGAGTTGTATCTACTTTCAAGAAACTGTTTGGAAATAGTCGAGGTCCAAGATTAGAATATATTCTGAGAAATATTGTATTATCTCTTGTAGACTATCCAAATGCGACATTGATGCATATTTTGAGAATGCTTACAGACAAAAATTTCCGTGAAGAAGTGGTGTCTCACATCAAAGATCCTGTAGTTTTGAAGTTTTGGAATAATGAATATAACAAACGGAATGACAAACAAAGAGAAGAGGCAGCTGGACCAATTACGAATAAGGTTTGACAATTTTTGTCTTCAAAATTAGTAAGAAATATATTCGGACAACCAAGGACTAAATTGAATTTAAGAAAAGCAATGGATGAATGAAAAATAGTTTTGGTAAATTTATCCAAATGAAGAATTGGAGAAGATAATGCAAATATGATTGGTTCTTTATTGGTGACCAAATTTCAAATTGATGCGATGTCCAGAGCTGATATTCCAGAACATATGAGAAGAGATTTTTATCTATATATAGATGAGTTCCAAAACTTTGCATCTGAATCTTTTACAACGATATTATCTGAAGCAAGAAAATATAAATTAGCTCTCATTGTTGCGAATCAATATATATCACAACTTATTCCAGAAATAAAAGATGCTATATTTGGTAATGTATGAACGACAATTTGTATGACAATATGATCTGACGACGCAATTCCAATGAGCAGTCAGTTTAAAAATATGGCTGAAGTAAATGATTTGATATCTTTGCCAAAATATACTGCATATACTAGGTTGATGGTAGATGGTGTATCTTCAGATCCTTTCAGCATGAAAACAATTCCACTAGACAAAGCAGAATGATCTTTGGAAATTATAGACAAAGTAAGAAAACAATCTCGTCAAAGATACGCAATGTCCAGATGACAACTTGAAAAACTAATGAACGCTTGGAGCAACAAAACCTTTTCTGTACAAGAAAAAATAGCTGAAAAGGCAAGATTAGAGTCCTTGGGAATTACTCCGGGAGAAGCTGATAACTTGCAAGATATGTTTGTACAACAAAATATGCATTTTTTTACAGAATACTCCATTGATTGAGTGGAACCAGATGCAATTTTGTTTGATACGGAAGGTAATAACCACAAAGCTATTTGGTATCAAGAGCCAAAATGATTAGAAGATCAAGCAAATATCAAATATAAAGATGGTGATGAGACAAAACTTACAAATGATAAAAACATGAAAATCGTGCTAAAAATGTATCAGCACCAGACTTTAATGTTGGACAAAAACAATACATTGAGTATATGGATTTGAAGTAAAGAGAAGACAATAGAACAAATAAATATAATGGCTGAAGTTTCTGGCAATCCACAAAAATTTCAAGAAATATTTAAATTTTGTCCGAATATAAGCAAATTGGAAGCAAAAATTGATGAAAGCAAAAAAGAAGTGAAAGGAAATACAAAAATCGTAGAAACAAAAAATATTGAAATAAATTCGCAAGACAATGAAATAAGTGGATTTGATATCAGCAACATCAAGCTGGGAGAATGGTATGAATGATACATCAAATTAAGCTACAACTACGGAATGTTTGTAACTGTAAAATGAGTAGAATGACTATTGCACAAGAACTTTATAGTTGCTCCAGATTGAGTAGAATGGAAGAAATATTACAACATTTGAGATAAAATAAAAGTCAAAGCTTCTGAATTCAAAGAAATAAACGGAGATAAAAAAGTAGTTTGGACACAAAAATAAAACAATCTGAATTATTTTCACGAAAAGACTTAAAATAAAGCTTAATTTAAAAACTATATAAAAAATTATGATTATTGAGGGTAAAAAAGCTGCAGAACTAATGCAAGATAGTTTAAGAGAAAAAGCCAAAATATTGGACAAAGATTCTTATATAGCAATCTTGTCTTTTGGCGATAATTACTCGTCCAATATTTATGTAAATCGCAAACAAGAATTTGGAAAAAAAATCTGAATCAGCACTAAAGTATTTACAGACAAAGAGATTTTTCCAAACATAAGTGATACAAACCCACAAATAGATCTGATTTTGGAAAATATTTGGAATTTAAACAAAGATCCGCTGTGTCTTGGAATAATTATTCAACTACCACTACCAAATGAATTAAATAATTTCAAGGACAAACTACTCTCCTCTATCAGCCCAATCAAGGACTTGGATGGATTATGATGAATCAATAGCAAACTTGCTGAAATGTGAAAGATCAACTTTTTGCCTGCAACTCCCAAGGCGGTAATGAAATTATTGGAATATCACCAATTAGATGATTTGGAAGGCAAAAAAGTATCTGTAATCTGACAAAGCAATATTGTGGGAAAGCCATTATCTTTTGAATTAAAAAAAAGATGAGCAAAGGTCTATAGTTTTGATATAAATAATAGCATTCAAGAAATTCAAAAATACACAAAAGAGTCTGACTATATTTTTGCTTGTACTGGACATGTACATTTAGTCGACGATTCACGAATTCGCCACAATCAAAGTCAAATTATTATTGATATATGATATGGGCATATCAACTGAAAAGCCGCTGGAGATGTGAATTTGGAACAAATCCAAGATAAAGCATTGGCTTATACTCCAGTCCCTGGCGGAGTTTGACCACTTACAGTTGCTTGTCTTTTTGACAATATCTTTGATTTACAATCTCAAAAAGAAAAGCTAAAAACGTTGATATAAAAATCTACTATTCAAGACTTATAACTTAAACTCAGACTAAACCAATATAATCTGAGTTTTTTGTGCTTTTTATTACCTGCTATCTTTTAATTCTTTAAATTTTTGTCAAATCTTTAATAGCTGCTAGCATATTACAACCAAATTAAACAAACTTAAGGCGCTTAGAAAAGTAAGAAATCTATTGCATATGGAACAAAAATTCATATAATGCTATTGACAGTTTATATCATTATGAAAAAAATGAATGCAATAAACTCTGCTATCAGACCAAATATAACCAATACTAACCTAAAAATACCAAAGGAAGAGAACCAAAAAAAATCTTGCTTAGCTTTCTTTTTGATAGTAAAAACGAAGTTAATGATGTTATAAAAAATTTAAGCGAATCTTTAGAATCCATAAATATAAGTGAAGAAAACAACAAAAAATATTATAGAATTATTTATCAAATACTGATAGAGTTTATAGAAAACATATCCAAGCATAGCCAACTTTCCTCTAAAAATAAAGCTTGATTTCATATTATACAAGAAAAAAATGAGCTGTTTTTAAAAACAATATGATATTGTAAATATGAAGATTTTGATAAATTAAATAAGACAAATGAGTTAAATGACCTGTCTAGAGATGAAGTTAAAGAAATGTTTTTGAAAAAAATGTGTGATTGAAGTGGACTATCAGATAGATGATGAGCTGGTTTAGGATATTTTAGAATTGCAAGACTTATAAAAAGACATTTTCCAGAAATTAAAGAAATATTTGAACTACAAAAAATTCAAGAAAAAGATGATCTAATAAATTTTTATATTTCTATAAAAATTCCAAAACCAGAAAACACGAAAAAACTAAGTTAAAAATTATTTTTTAGAATCTGACTTAATTTGATATTTGTTGTTTCTGTAATAGTTTTGATATCTGGATCATTAGTTAGTTGCTCAAAAAAACTTTCGTTAGCTCTAGATCCAGAAGATCAGAAAGCCCCAATAAACATATATTTTAATCATTTGTAATCAAAAAGATAATACCTTAAACCTCTTTTTTCACTATAATTCAAGAAACCTTTTACTCGATAAGGAGCTTTTTGATATTCTTTTTCAGTTAAAAAAACATCCTCCTGTAAGTTTCATATCAAAATTTCAGAAACCTCAGATTTAATTTTATTTTTGAAATCTAAATAAAATTTATCAAAATCTAGAACTACTCATCAATCTCATATATTGGATATAGATATAGTGGGATCATCTAATATTTGTTTTCGTTGTTTGAGGGACATTGCAAAAACTGAAAAATAAATAACAAATAAATCAAATATTATGATAAAGTAAACAAAAGCAAGATATTTAATTAAAAAAAATCTCCTAGAAATACAGGGAGATTTTTTATATATGATGTACACATGACCTTTATTGAACTGGTAGCTTCAAAACTACAGCATCTATCATTTCATTGATTTCATCCAAAAGATATCAGTATGTATTATGGAAATAATTATTTTCCTGCCTTGCAATAGTCAACTTATCTCTTGTTACTAATAAATGTTCTATAGTACTAGAAATAGATTCTGAAGATTGAAAATTTTCATGATGGCGAATGTTTTTTCTTAAATCAAACATATGTTTTTTGACCAATAAAAGATTGGACACTACCCTATCTACAAAATCTGTAGACATTGCTTTGCTAGAAATTCTTACTCCATAAGAAGATACCGAATCCACAGAAATCTCCAATACGACAATAAGTTGGTCACAAGTTGAAGAAACTTTAGATGCCAATCTTGAAACGGAATTTAAAGTGGTTGTAGAAAAGTTGATTGTATTGTTCATAATATTTTGAGGAAAAAAATAAATATCTTTTATTGAACAACTTAATTATAAGCAGAAACTCAAATTTTAAAATAAAAAACAAGGATACTACAAAATAAATCCTTGTATATATAAAAAAAAGAGTCTAATTTTATTTACTTTTTGAAATTTATATGTCCGATTGATAGATATTGGTTATCAAGACTCGATTTTATAAAAACTACTCTAAAATAAATTGTTTTTGGAAATTGCAGAATAATACTCATTTAATATAGAAAACTTTTCTTCAGATTCTTTTAGAGCTTTTTGAACTTGCGAAACGAGGGCTTCAATAATTTGCTTGCGTCATCTTTTCTCTCAGGATAATAGTTGTTCTAATTTTTCTTTGATATATTGGTCTGAATAAGTTTTTCAAAATCCAAATCAAATATACGCTCTTTCTATGTTTTCTAGATTTTCTCAAGATAAATCCATTACTGTAAAATATTTAATAAGCTCATTAAATCTATCTTTTTGGAATTTAATATAAGATAATTCGTTTCTCAGATAAGCCATCAAAGCATCTTTTTTATCGAAAACCTCAAAAGCAAAATCATTTCATCTGTATTTTCTCAAATGCTTTTCTGAATATCTAATAGGAATATTTTTGGAAAGTAAGTAACCAAAAAAATCTCAATCTTTTTTGAGTTTAACTACCCTTTCAGACTCAAGATCTGAATATCATTCCTCTGTGGGAATTATCAATGAATCATAGTTAAAAAGCATATCTTTTACTTCATTGTGATTATCTATCAACCAGGATTTGAGTAATAAAGTCTCTTCTGGATTATATTTTTTCTTGCGAAATTCTCAGTTTTTGAAAAAATCTATAATATGTAATGGAATTTTTTCTGGGTCTAGTCACAAATATTTTTTGTTTAATTCTTTTTGTTGTTTTCGATTTTTCACAGAAAAATTTGGATTGAGACCTCGCGAATGCTTGATTTTTTCTGAAAGTATTCCAGATTTGTATTTGGCCAAATTAGATGAAACATGATCAAATACATGAGGAGATACAAACAAAGCTCAAGTTTCAAAAGCAAAAGCAATAGAATTAAGATATCTATCGTGATGCATAGCATATTGCATTTTATAATCAGATTTTTTTATTTTTTCTAGATTAGATATTGGTTGATTTTCCATATCAAGAAAATTTATCAATCTCAAAGAACAAAAGCTTTGCACAGTTTTTGGACTCCAACTAAAAACATCTCTTTTCCTAAGTAAATTTTCTCATCACATAGCAAAAAGAAGCTCATCTTTCTCTTGATCTGTGAGCTTATCTAAATTTTTCAATCACTCTTCTTGGCTAA
>CAZOFM010000002.1:0-14667 GCA_964579255.1 uncultured Candidatus Peribacteria bacterium | reverse complement strand
GATGTTGATCTATTTTTTCTTGAAAAACATTTTTGGGCATAGCTCCAACTAAAGCATCTACAACCTTTGCTTCTTTTACAAAAAATATTGCTGGAATTGAAGAAACACCAAAAGATCAAGCAAGTGCCTGATTTGCAGGGTCTTCTACATTTACTTTTACAATTTGAACATCTTTTCAAGCATTATCTGTGGCTAATTCATCCAAAATTGGTCACAACATCTTGCAAGGGCCACACCATTCAGCCCAAAAATCTACAACTGACAATTTGTCTGATTCCAAAACTTGTGTTTTGAAGTGATCTACGCCATCAATATGGATTACTGACATTTTTATATTATTTAAAGAATAAAGGAATTTAAGAATTAATATATTTTTCTGCCTCTAAAGCAGCCATACAACCTGTACCCGCTGATGTAATGGCTTGACGATATTTTTTATCTTGTACATCTCCAGCAGCAAAAACTCAAGGAACACTTGTCTCTGTAGTTCAGTCCTTTGTAATAATATAAGAATCTGAATCCAAATCAAGCTGCCCATCCAAAAATCAAGTGTTGGGACTATGTCCTATAGCATAAAATAAACCTGATGTTTCTAAAATAGATTCTTCAGATGTTTTGTTGTTTTTGATTTTTAAAGAGTTGAGTAAGTTTTCTCAAAATGCTTCCAAAACTTCTGTGTTTCGCATTATCTCAATTTTGGGATTTGCCAAAGCTTTGGCCTGCATTGCCTGAGAAGCCCTAAATACGTCTCTTCTTACAAGCATTATTACTTTGGATGCGAAATTTGTAAGATTAAGCGCCTCCTCTATTGCAGAGTCTCAACCTCACACCACAACAACAGTTTTGTCGCGAAAGATTGGCAGGGCTCAATCGCATATCGCACAAGCTGAGATTCCTTTCTGCCAATATTCGTTTTCACCTGGAATTCACATGCGTTTAGCCGTAGCACCTGTAGCAATTATTAAGGATTTTGCTAGATATTCTTGTCATCCAGCATAAACTTTGAAAGGACTTGCGGCTAAATCGACCTTATCCACAGTCATTGTCTCAATTCTTGCCCCAGAATTTATGGATTGTTGTCTCACATTCATCATCAATTCCGTACCATCAATTCAATCTGGGAATCAAGGAAAGTTTTCTACTATAGTAGTCGTGGTCAATTGTCATCAAGCAGCAATTCCACCAGCCATAAATCCCTCAAACATCAAGGGTTTTAGGTTTGCTCTAGCTGCGTAAATTGCAGCTGTATGTCATGCTGGACCAGATCCAATTATTATCAAATTTTCCATACAAATTCATAATAAATAAAATTCTGAATCAATTTGCATAATTTATACAATTTAATTATTTTTTCCATATTTGCAATACAAGCATCAAAATTCAAATACCAATGTACAAAAAAATCAGCATAATTTATATTATACAACATTTATAAAAAAATGGTAGAAAATATAGCAACAAAATTTGGCTTTTTTTGAAATAGGATTATAATTGATTTGTGTAGTTTATTATTGTTATTGAATAATGAAAGTTGTATTTCCAAAAAATATACAAAAATGAATGTTGGCAGGGATGACTTTTTCCATCTGACCCATCAATTTATCCATAGTTCAGCTTTTTATTGTGGGAATTGGAGTCGCATCAGCCACTGCTATTTTTAATAGTTTTTCCAAATCTTGAGCAAAAGCAATCTGAGCTTTATTTGCGATTATGGCGCTTTTGATTTTCGTCTTTGTTGCTTTTTTCAAAATGTCTGAAATGGGACTTTTGGCTTTTGTTGCGAAAATGATTAGGAACAACTTTTTTGATGTTAGAAGAAAATTTCAAACTAATTATGATAAAATAGATCCTTTGAAAGTAATGATCAAAAAAGCCAAATGAAGCGAAGAAAAACAAACAATTTTTGAAATCAAAGATAAGAGTTTTTCAGAGGAAAGACTCAATCAAATTGACGAATGAGGATTGATTTAAGCTCTTCTTGTAAAAAAGAAAGAATTTCTTAGAATAATAAAAAATTTGTCAATTCTCAAAAACTAATGCTCAAAAAAAATCTTAGATTAAAGACCAAAGATGTCATATATCTTACCAAAAAAAGAAACTATTTTGGACATGGTTTTTTTGGATTTTTTTTTGTAAAACAATATCCAAACATCAAATATAGTCAGATTTCTTTTCATGTTTCTATAAAATATAATAAAAATTCAAGCGCAAGAAATATTATCAAAAGAGCTGTAATTGCAAAAGCCAAGGAAATCATTGATAAAAGCGGAGATAAAGAAAATCGGAAAATCTTTGTAGTATTAAACAAAAATAAAATAGCTTTTTTGCAAAAAGAATTTGAAAACAAAGATAAAAAAGATATTATAGCAAGTGTGCAAACATATTTTGAAGAAAGTTTTAATGCTTTACAAAAACATTTATGAAAATATTAAACAGAATCTTTGAACCGAGCAAAAAACGAATAAACAAGATATTCTCCAAAGACAAAAAACAATTGGAAGAAATTAAAAAGCTTGATGAGGAAATCAAAAAACACAAAGAGTCTGAATCAAAGATAGCAAGCATCAAAATCACAAACAGACATTTTTTTATGTTCTGGTTTTTTGGAATGATTATGGTGTTTTTGGGATTTGTGTTTTTTAAATCGCTCAATGTAATATATCTAATTTTGAGTGCATATATTATATCAATAGCAATGGAAGCTGTAATAGATATGTTTCAACGCACCAAACTTTCTAGATGATTATCTATTGCGATTGCCTACTTATTATTAATCATATTTTTATTATCTGGTGTAGGATTGATTCTACCATTTTTGGTCAATCAATTTACTGATATAATCAATACACTATTAATCAAGGTAAATACTTTAAACCTTAGATTACAGACAGAATGACTGGTAGAAGTGTTAAAATCTAGTGGTTTATTATCAAAATACTTACAAAAAGAAGTCTTCCATGACTTTAGTGATCCTACATTAATCACAAACCTACAAAACACCATTCAATCTATTATTAGTCAAACTGCAAAAATGCGGTCAAGCTATGCACAATCTTTATGAAACTTTGCGGTAAACTTTGTAACATGATTTGCAACAGCCCTGACAAATTGACTAATTCTAATTACATTATCTGTACTATTTTCAATAGAAAAAAAATCAGTTATCAGATTTATTGCTAGTTTGTGATGAGAAAAAAAATACAAATACATATATGTCAAATTAGAAAAAATATATAAACAACTTTGAATCTGGCTCAAATCAAGATTATTTTTGTCTTTGTTTATGGCAGTTGCTTTGTACGCATCACTTTGGATTCTGGAACTATTTGGCATGAGTATTCCAAATAAAGTATCTCTATCATTAATACTATGATTACTGGATATTGTACCTTATATATGACCAATTATTGGAAGCATTCCATTGATAATTGCAGGATTGACTGGTTTTGGCTGGCTATGATGAGCAATCACCGCATGAATCTCAATAATAATAAACCTCATAGAAAACAATGTTTTGATCCCTGTATTAATGAGTAAAACCCTCGGAATCAACACAGTTGTCGTATTTATATCTATGATATTAGGCGGAATGATTATGTGATTAATTGGGATTTTGTTGGCAGTACCCATTGCTGCGATCATCACTCTTTTGTTTGAGAAAGACTTACAAGTTGAATAAAAAAAGTATAAATAAACTTTTCTAATTTATTCCAAAAAACATATGAAACAAAAAATCTTATTACTCTACTATAAATTACTTGGAGCCTTGGCTCGTCGTTATCTCAAAAAGCACAAAGCTTATATTATATGAATCAATTGAAGCGTTGGCAAAACGTCTTGTCGTATGATAATTGCACAGACTTTAGAAAAGTTTTTTCCGCAATTAAAAATCTCTACATCAAACAAAAACTTCAATTGAGAACTCGGATTATCTCTAAGTATTTTTGAAATAGAAAAACGAAACGCAAAAATATATGAATTCCCAATGACTATTATCAAAGCCACACGAAAACTTCTTTTTGACAAAAAACCTTATGATATAATAGTATTAGAATATTGAATTGACCGCCCCAAAGAAATGGACTTTTTGCTGACTATTGCAAAACCAGATATTGGTGTATTTACTGCGATAGATTCTGTGCATAGCGAGCAATTTTGAGATCCAGCAGCCATAGCAAATGAAGAAGTGAAAATGATACAAAACACAAAAGAACTAGCATTTCTAAATTTCAACGACACATATGCAATGCAACTATCATCGCAAATTGAAATAGAACAACTTACATATTTGAGTCAATGAAATAGCAAAACTCCTGATATTTATTTTGATAATATAAAAATTAAAAAATCTGAACAAACACCAAAGTCAGAATTGTTTTTGTATATAAAATGAGAAAAAATAGCGGTAGAAACCAACCTTTTTGCAAAATCGAATTATTGATATATTTGAGTAGCATTAGCAATTGCAGAAACAATAGATTACAAGCTACAAAAAAATCTTTTTGGAAAAGAAAAAAAATCTGACAAAATCAAAATAGAAAAACAGATTCAATTGAATTATCGCAATCAAGCAGGAAGATTTTCTATTTTTCCAGGCATAAATAATTCAATCTTGTTTGATTCTACATACAACGCATCGCCTTTGAGTATGAGAAGCATAATTTCCACAGTACGAACGATTAAACAAGAGCTTTATCAAGAAAATCAGCTATGGTTGGTTTTGTGAGATATGAGAGAACTGGGAGATTTTAGCGAATACGAACATAGATTATTGGCTGGGCATGTTGGGCAAGCAGCAGATCGCATATTTTTGTTGTGAGAATATATGACTTCTGCAACGGCAGATGAGCTTAAAAAAACATGATATGATCAAAGCAAAATATATAGATTTTCAGACAATATGGAAATTGTCTCTATAATCAAAAAAATGCTTGCAAACAAAGAATTTGAAGAAAATGCTCCTTTGATTCTGTTTAAAGGGAGTCAAAACACTATTTTCTTGGAAGAAGCGCTCAAAGAACTTTTAGCAAATCCAGAAGATGCTAAAAACCTAACTAGGCAATCTAAACAATGGTTGAAAAAAAAGAAATAATTTTGAAAAATAAAATATGATAAACAGATATTCCAAACAAAACAAACTTTTAAAACATAATGGTTTTTTGAAAAGTAGCTCACTTGTACTATTTTTGATATTATCTAATCCAGTTCATTTTTTTACCACATCAAATAACACAGGAGGAAATATAGAAACAAAAAAAGACTCTATTGCCTCCAAAGCAATTGCTGACATAAAATCAAACTTAAGTGACTCTATAATGTTAAACCCCTTTTGTATGTATAGTTTATACTATTCAGATTCTTTTTTTAAAGAAACAAAAAAATCCAAAAATGATAGTCACCGTGTTTTTCAAAAAATACAACAAAATATATCAATAGAAGAAAAAAAAAGAATTCTGGCTCACTTAGATGAATTGTGGATCAGTGAATGCGATTTTGCATGAAATAAAGAAATCTTTTGTCCAATCGATACCATTGATTTTTGAAACAAAAGTAGCGAAAAAATAGCACATCAAGATGCGATAGATTTGTATGCACCTATATGAACAGTTGTGACATCTATGAGTTGATGAATTGTAATAATTGCAGAATCCTGACGAAAAGAAAACGACATTTTTTCTACAAGTAGCTATAAGTGATGAAACTCTATAATTATATATAACCCTGACAATAATTCTTTTTATAGATATGCACATTTAAATGATATTTTTGTAAAAACTGGGGAAAAAATAGAACCTGGGACACAAATATGAACTATTGGCAAAACATGACAAAATGCAATCAAATGACCAAGTCATCTACATTTTGAAATAAATACATACAACCCCACAAACTGAAAAATAACTGTTGTTCATCGTAATGACTTAAA
This sequence comes from uncultured Candidatus Peribacteria bacterium, assembly GCA_964579255.1. Lineage (GTDB taxonomy): Bacteria > Patescibacteriota > Gracilibacteria > Absconditabacterales > Absconditicoccaceae > UBA5124. The sequence goes on along the minus strand of CAZOFM010000002.1, from coordinate 8,741 downwards.
AACAATAATATTAGATGCAAAAAAAACTAACTCTCATCAATCTCTTTGATCTGATCTCTAATTACAGCGGCTTTTTCAAACTCCCAAGCTTTGATTGCTTCATCAAGCTGAGTTTTGAGATCTTTGAGGATTATTTCTTTTTCTTTTTTGGTCATACGCTTAAGTTTTTTTTGCTTGAACATATCTGAACTAAAAGTTTGAGTCAGCTGATCATCTGTTTTGACATCTTCTAGTTCTTTGATATTTGAGCTAGCTTTTTGAGGAGTAATTCAATATTTTTGATTGAAATCATCTTGAATTTTACGACGACGATATGTCTCCCAAAGAGATTTTACCATACTTTCTGTAAATTTATCTGCATACAAAATTACTTCACTCAATGGATTTCTCGCGGCACGACCAATAATCTGCACAAGAGATGTCGTAGACCTCAAAAAACCCTCTTTGTCTGCATCCAAAATGGCAATCAAAGAAACTTCTGGCAAATCTATTCACTCTCTCAAAAGATTGACTCCAACGATAATATCTATGACTCCAGTTTTCAGCTTTTTGATTATTTCCCAACGAGTAAAAGTATCTATTTCACTATGAAGATAAAAAGCTTTGTATCACTTGGAAACCAGAAAATTTGTAATTTCTTCTGAAGATTTTTTTGTCAAAGTCAGTAAGAGAATTTTTCAGTTATCTTGAATATGTTGATCCATTTTGCTTAACAAATGCTCCAAAAAAGCTGGATATTCTTGATCCTTATGTTCTTGTAAGAAGTCTTTGAGATTTGAATACATAAATAATAATCAACAATTAAATCTTATAAAAGATAATTTAAAGTTTATAAGAAAAAAAGCAAATCTATTTGCACTTTGATTTGACAAATCGACCCAAAAACATTATACAAATAAGCATGAAAAAAGTCAGATTTTTTTTATTGAATATAATTGTCTTTTTGTGATTGAGTGTAGGTTTTCAAGCCAATGCACAAATTTCTGATTTTGCTAGAGAATTATTAGAATTAAATATACCTATCAATGAAATTTTATCCAGCACGGGAATCAACCGTTATGAGGTTACAAGACTATTAAATGCTGCTGAATGTAAAGATTGTGTATTGCCAAATGATGATTTTCGTCAAAAATATTCAAATTTATTTCGGCAAACATTTATCAAAGAGCCAGGTAGAGATTTTGCTGATGTTTTGTATAGAGAAGCTTTTTATAATAAAAAAAGTTACTATTATTGTGTAGCTTATGTCGGAGATAGAAGTTATATGAGATGATACCCAAAAGAAACAAGTCCAGTTTGTGCGGGACAATTTTGTGGAGAAAGATATACAACCAAAGCTGAGTTTTTGCAAGTAATTATGAACATTCTGGCAAAATATTTATATCCCATACATTCCTTGAATCGATCTGAGGCGAAATCATGGATTGATTGACTTAGCTCTCGATGATATCAGTATAAAACTTTTACAAGTGATGATATAGAGATAATCAAACAAAGAGCAAAAGATTGTGGTAAACAATCCTGTGCTTTGCAAAATGCAAACGAGTTGAATATATATCTCAAATATTGTATGTTTAATCTCAAGGATTGTGGAATGATTCCTTTTGAGAAAATTAAGGAGTGATACCGACCAGTCGCAGAATTAAACTTATTGTACAAACAAAACATCATTACATTAAATGATGCGATCAAATATAATATAAATGAAAATGTCGACTGACAGCTTGCAATAGATATATTTGAAAAAATAAATAATCTGATTGGCTGTGAATTTGACAATGACTATGACTGTGACTGAATTCCAAACCACGAAGACAACTGCCCTACCACATACAACCCACAACAAAGAGATTTGGATGGAGATGGGATTGGAAATGTTTGTGATGATGATATAGATGGAGACGGGATTAAAAATCCAATATGAATAGTAGATGACAATGACAATATAATAATATCGCGTTGGACAGAAGATACAGATAATTGTCTCTTTATTCCGAATAAAGATCAAAAAGATAGTAATAACAATTGGATATGAGATGCTTGTGATTGATTGTCTGCACAATTATCATTGAGTATTGCTATCCAAAAAATGGAATGAACTGTTCCCAAAACTGTCAGCTTTGCTGCCATGAGTAAAGGACCATATTCCAGTTTGGATTGGGATTTTGGAGATGGCTCGATAGGTTCTGGTGTTCAAGTTTCTCATACTTATTTTAGTCCTGGACTCTATACTGTTCGCCTTTTTGCTAAATGATACGGGGCAAATGATGCTTACGCAAAAACCACAGTAATTGTGTGAAGAGATGAAATTGAAAAACAATGATTAGTGCCAATGGACGGTAGCCTACTATCAAATGTATGATGAGAATCTAGTATTAGCTTGTCAGCTCTGGGTGAACATGATGTATATCAGTGGGCTTTTTGAGATACAGAAGTAAGCACTAAAAGACCAAACATCAAGAAAAAGAATAATAATACAGGTACTCAACATATTAGTGTAAAAGCTATTGATAATTGAAAGGTTGTGGCTGCTACCATGTTTTCTATATGAATCGGTGATTGAGCTTATGCAAGTATGTTGAGTTCAGCAAATATTATGCCACAAAAATACGAAAACATCAAACTAGAAACCAGACTCGCAAACTTTTTTGAACAAGATATTGAGAGCGTTATTTGGGATTTTGGAGATGGGACCAAAAAGGAAAATCTAAGTATAAATATTATGCATAGCTTTGATTCAATTGGTAAAAAAGTAATAACTCAAATAATAAAACTCAAAAACTGAACAAAACTGCAAAATATGATTACTATTTTCGTCACATCTGACAATCTATTTTCATCATACTGATTACAATTATTACCATCATCACTAGAATTAAGTACTTTTCAAAACTTTAGCTTCAAGACATTGTGAATAGGCGATTCTTTTTCAGATTTAATTTTTGCTAATTTGATAATATGAGATTGAATGTCACATGTTTTTCCATTAAAAACACATATTAAATTTCCATTGGAATACAAGCATAGCTATAGAAATCCTGGAATTTATTATCCACAAACAAGCATATCTCTAGACATGTGTTCTCAATTATCTGCGCAAGCGACACTAGCCGTATGATGACAAGATTTTTGTTTACAAGCAATGCTAGACTGAACACTAAATGAATATATATGCGATATGGACTGAGACTGAATTCCAGATATTTGTGATGACGATATAGATTGAGATGGAATCCCAAATTTGATGTGATTAATCAAACCCTGACAACCCAAAAATTGTGACTACTTATGAGAATTATCCAAAGCAAATCAAGAATTGATAAACACTAATATTTTGAATCTACATTTTGGAGTTTGTTCTTTGGATAATGCCCCTTTTTCTGTCAATCCAGAACAAGAAGACTTGAATAAAAACTGAATTGGAGATGTGATGGAATGATTTTTTAGTAGCTCATATATAGAAGAAATGCTTCCTTTATTGGATACAGATTGAGATGGAATTCCAGATATAGATGATCTATGCCCACTAATTCCAGAAACTTGGAATGGAATCGCTGATTATGATTGATGCCCAGAAATATGACTAGAGTTGTACTGTGATAATTATTGGAATCCAATAGGAGAAAGTAGTGATGATATATTATCTCCAGATGGCTGACTTTGTGGCAATGGCATACAAGATCCAGGAGAAAATTGCTTTAATTGCCCTCAGGACATTGATTGATGTCTCTTTGTATCTGTTGCTCAGTGTATGCAATGTCCTTGCCCTTTTGTAGATATAAATAGTGATCTAACAAATAATGATATAGTTAGAGCTGTTTTACGAGACAATAAAAAAGAATATCCTCGAGGATACTCTTTGAATTTTCCAATAGTTTTTTAAATCAAAATTACTCTTTGATTGCGTCTACAGGACAAGCTTCTATAGCAGCTTTTGTCTGTTCTTTTTCTTCTTCCGTTTCTGGTTGCTTGATCACATAAGACATTCAATCCTCTACTTTGAATATAGTTGGAGCAATTGCTTCACATACTCCACATCCAATACAAGTATCTTCTACATAAACCATTTTTTTTAAATTAAACATTAAAACATAAGAGTCTGATTTTTAAATTAATTATTCTTCATCTTCATCGTCTGCGAATAATCATTTCAATGACTTTCTATTGCTAATTTCTTTGAGTTTTTTTTCATCTATTACATTTATAATTTTGGTTTTACCGGTGTTTTCTTTGGCTTTTTTGAGTATAGTAAGTAATACAAACACAAGTCAAACAAGTAAATACAACCAAATAAAGTAATAAACCTTGGATAAAGCGATCGTAGCTGTAACATTATTTGCTACCTTTATTGTGTTTCAGATTGAAAAGAATATTGTTGTGATTATTGCTAGAAAAGCAAAGTTGATTATAGCATCATTGTCTCTAAATCATAGAGCGTTGATTACTAATGTTTTGAATCTAAAGCTCATATTCCAGCTAAATAAAAACGCCAAGCTGATAAACATTATCAACATAGTTGTAAAAAACGATCAGCTAAATATCCAAACAGAATATGCTCTTCCATCTACAGGGGAAACCTTGATAAGCGGAAAGAATATTAACAAAAAAGCCAAACCAAATAAATACAAGACAAAAGATTTTTGTTGCTTTGTAAATCTCGTAAATTTTTGCAAAATAGTCAAAAACTGGCGCTTAAGGTCCTTTTTTTTATACATCAATAAGATAGTAAAGTATAAAACATTTCCTGTGTATAATCTTTTTTTATATTATTTCAATAGCTAACGAAAAAATCTATTCTTACAAAGAATATTATAAATTATACAAATCTGGGCCAGAATTATTTATTTCATAATATGGATTTCCTCTAAACTCATTTTCTTTTTGAGCATCCTTGATAATATCTCACAATTCAAACGCTTTTTTGAATAAATTTCCTGCCGTAGAAAAGACCTTTTTGGTCGTATAATCTTCTGAAACATCAGGATTTATAGCTCTAATTACATAAGGGAATCAAATCAAAAGCACCAAAGAGATTATAATACCAACAACCATAAATCTGATTGCATTTCGTCATTTTTTCTTTTGTTCGTCTTTTCATCCGCTAAAAATGAAAAAGAATATTGCACGAATAAATGAATACAAACATCAAAACAATATAATAATTACAATTATTGCAAAAATTATCAGCAAAACATCTTCTAATTTTGTTTGATTATATATATCTGGCATAAAAGTATATAATTAAAGATTTAAAAATAGAAAATCTATCATATACTAAGAATCCTTTTCTTTTTTTGGTTTGGAAGTTCTAGTTCTTTCTGTATAAAACTTTTGGAAAAGAGTATCTTTGGTCTCAGAATACAATATTTTTGCTAATCTTTCTGATAATTGCGCTCCTTTTGCAATCCATTCTTTGATTGCCTCCAAATTTACTTCAATTTTGTGAGTCAAAGGATCAAACCATCCCAAAACTTCTTTAAATCCATATTTTACTGGCTTTGTGTGTTCTGTAAGAACAACTCTATAAAAAGGTCTCCCCTTTCTTCAGTGCCTAGATAATCTAATTTTTAACATTGAGTTAATTTAAAATAATAAAATTCAAAAAAAACAATAATTCAGATTTTTATTTCAACTTTTCTCTAGAAGTGTGTGTTGTGTGCTTTCTTTCTTTTTTACAGTACTTTTTGAGTTCTAGTTTTGAAGTAACTGTCTTATTGATCATTGTTTGATAATTTGTAGCGCCACAATCTTTGCATTGCATAGCCACAATAATTCTTCCTCCTCTCTTTTTGGATGACATAATTTCACAAATTAAAACAAATAAAATTATTTTTGAATGACGAGATGATCTCTTCAAATTAGCACCGGGCAGAGTTGAACCGCCGACCTCGCCCTTATGAGAGGCGCGCTCTAACCACCTGAGCTACGGTGCCATATTGGTAATTGAGGAATTTTTGTTATCGCGAGAGCTCATAAAGATTCCCTATTATCCACCCTGAGCTAGTCCGCAACTTCTTTACAATCCGTGCGGACCGAGTTAAGTTCGCGGTGCCATACAAATCGGTGAGGGCGGGATTCGAACCCGCGAGACGATCGCTCGTCTGACTCGTTAGCAGTGAGTTGATTTCAACCACTCATCCACCTCACCAAACTTTTTAAGCAACAAAAAAATCTCTGTGACTTATCATATAAAGAATTCATATTGAATTTCAAGATATTTTGACTATTGATTATGTATATATTTATTTTTAGAAAAAACAATGGTAAATGAATTTTGAGCTTTGGGAGAATGACTAGATATATGAGGCACTCCTAGACAAGACATAGGGAAAATTAGCGAAGAAGCGGTCAGAAGAGTGCAAGAAGAAGGTAAAAAGGCCAAACAAGCTCACCAACAATCCCAACAAAATAGACAGGAAAACAGCAAACTATCTGATTTTCTAACTTTTTTGATAAAAGAAATAAAAAGTGAAAAATTAATATGACTTTTGTATGAGTTATTTTTCAAAACCAAACACAAAAGTACAGGCACAGCATACATCAGAAAGAAAATAAATATAATTGTAATAATCTGATTTTTTTATCCTTTTTATGTAAAAGAAGCAAAAGAAATCTGAATTGACAAATATTTTGCAGAATTACTAAATAACGAAAAACTTGAATTGGATGGTTATATCAATTATATCAAAAACTTATCAAAAAAACATCATGATAATATTCCTTTGGATTCAATAATTTTGACAGATTTTCTAGTTGAAATCATATGACACTTCAAAATACAAGATATATCCTCTATGGACTCAAACTGACTTGAAAACTTCAAACAAAAACTAAGAGACAAACTTTATAGCTAAACCATAATTTTTATTTTTGTCAAATCCTTTTTGCATAAAAGAGGATTTTTTTTTGATTGAATTTGCTTTTGGACTATAATTTGAACTGAACACTTTTAATCTAAAGATTAGTGATGAATACAATCAATATAGAACAAAACAAAAATGTAGAAAGCGATTTGAGAGTAATCACGGATTATAGTGATTTTTCTAGAATTTTGAAAGATAATAATATAACCGATTTGAGTCAGGATAACATAAAAATCATAGACAACTGAAACAACTATATATTTCAAATAGACTGAGAAAATCTTTTTCAAATTACCACAAAACACATACTAATAAATTATATAAATAACTACTATGTTGACTTAAAAGGAAATAAGATAATAGATTACTACAAAGTTGTTGAGTTTGATCTAAATAATACAAGGAAACTAATAATAACTGAGGCAACTACAAAAGAAACAATGGCACTTGCTCAAGAGATATTAGACAAACAAGAAATAGATAAATTAACAGCAGAAAACCCGACACAAAATCGACAAAAAATTGGGATATTAAGAGCTTTTTACAAAGAGGTTTTGGAGACTGTAAAGGAACATACAAGTAGAAAATGAAAAAAGGAATATAAATATACTAAAACAGAATTATTAAATCGAGGTTCTATAAGAATAAAAGCTGAACAAAATCTGGATGTCTTGGAAAAACTATCTGAATTGAATACTAAATCACGAAAAAAACTTGAAGAAATGGAAAACAATAAAACCACATTATCAAGTATAGATCCAATACTAAAAATCATGGAGGTTGCTGAAAAACTTGACGAACTTATTGTTGAACACAATAGAACAGACCTAGAAATCAACAAACTGATAACATGAGATTCAAATGTAATATCATTATATAATATTGATCTAAATAGAATTGATCCAAAGCAAGCAAAACAACTTTTGAAGCTTATTAAAAGATATAATAAATGACAGCAAGAAGCTACAGCTATATCTGCATGAGTTGTTGGAGGACAAATGGTATGAAAAGACTTGGCTTGATTAGAAAATTATTTACAAACAATTTCCAAAGGGAGAAAAGCAACATTCCAGCCAGAATATCAAGACCAATTAAATGAGTTAAATAGAACAATGGGTAGTGCTAATGCTTATCTTGATAATGCTGATACTAGCACAAGAGCTTGAGCCAATACCAATAGAAGAAATTCTACTACAAATCTAGAAAATCAAAGAACTTCTGGAGTGCTTACTCAAGAAGAAATAAATAATATGAGCCCTCAAGAAAGAAGGATATACAATAGTATGTTGGAGGCCAATAGTAAATGATGAGCCTTTGGCGCACTAGATCATCGAACAAAAAATTATCAAGATCATTCCCCTAGATGACAACAATTTTATAAATCATTTGGGAATGTAGCACTTCTTGCTGGATGAATCTTTTTGGGTGCGAAATTTATAAAATCTGCTTGGAGAATTATCACAGGGAAAGCCGCTAAAGACGAAAATGATAATTCATGGGCACGGATTTTGTGAACATCATGACTACTTTTGGCTACAGCAGGTAGACCACAAGATTTATTTAAATGATGATATGCATCTGAAAAATTAAGTGATTTTTTTCAATGGATTGGACTAGGAAAAACAAAAAAAACTGCCAAAACAGCAACAACGGCCAATATTACAGCTCCTATAGCTGCACCAACAGTACCAACTTGAACAGAAACTCTTGCTAAGAATACAATTTGAGCAGTTGCTCTATTCAATTGACAAACATACTGAAGCATGAAAAAAATGCTTGAGCAAACCTGAGAATGAAATGACAAAAAAATAAAGATAAAACAAAATCAATATACTAGCATGATGAATCAACTAGATGCAATATTAGATAGCGATAGCA
>CAZOFM010000001.1:23585-37720 GCA_964579255.1 uncultured Candidatus Peribacteria bacterium | reverse complement strand
AGCATTCTGCAAAGTCTTCAAAAGGATTTGTCATTCAATAACCACTACAAAAATCTTTTTTGCTAGCAGTTTTTTTTCTGATTTTTTCTGATTCTCGGGATATTTTGTAATACAAAATAGAGGGGTCATCTATAGAAAAAACAACTCTGTTGAATTCTGTAAATACTTGGCTTTTTTGTCTGGACTTTCACTGAATCACTCATAAATCAAAAATATGCCCTAATTCGTGCGTAGAGAGATTTCTGAATTCCTCGATATCTTCTACCAAAGCTATATTAAAAACAACTTTATTTCGTGTTGCGTATCATCTTCTTTGTGAATCATCGCTTTTTACTAAAATTTCTTGTAATGTGTCTGTGATTTTTTCTCCAATAATTTGGCTATCTTGGATAAAATGGCTTGTTTGATATATTTCATTTTTGATTTCCAATATATCTTCTCAGTTTTCAATTGTAATTTTATTACAAAAATCTGAATTGTTTTGACATAAATCTACAATGTTTTCAGCACTTTGATGCGCGTTTTCTTCTATATTTCCATTTTCTGATGATAGATAATCTGCAAAAAACAAATCTTCACTAGTTTCTCAAATATTTCCGGTTTTCCACAAAAATCATAGCAATATTATGATTGTTGCTATCAAAAATTTGATTATATCGCTGAACAAAATTTTATTTGTTGGCATACCGCTGGATGTCATCTAAAATGGATTGTTCATTGTTTCCTCTTATATTGAAAATGACTATTTCATCAAGAGGAATATTTTCAGAATATAGGGCTAGCAAAAAGGCATATCAGCCAATAATTACAGATTTTTCTTGGTTTTTGAGTTTTAATATGTTTTTTCCTACTCATCAAGTGATGTTTTCTGCCACAATTGTATATTGTTTGTGTAAATTGTTTTTGTATAGAGATTCAAATATTTGGGATGATTCGTTTTTTCTGGTGGAAAGTATAAAGATTTTTTGTATTTTTGTGTTGTCCAAGTTTTGTATGTATTCCAAAATATTTTGATATAGTCAGATTTTTTTTGTTGGAATTTGAGTTTGAAAATCAATATCAGGAAAAAGAGTTTCCGCATTTTTGTCGCTTGTAGAAAAGAAAAATATATTTGATGGAAATATTTCTATAAATTCAGACCAAGATGTGTATTTTGTATGTTCGCTATAGACAAAATTCATGGTGTCACCAGCCATTTTTTTGTGAATATCTATGACTGTGTCAAAAATTCTATCTATGTGTAGGAACTGTTTTTTTAATATGGAGAAGTCTTTTTCTTCTATTTCTGGCTGGATTTTGTCTAGATTTTGTCTAATTTGTTGCCACAGTAACATACTTTTGTAGAAATCTGGATTGTTGATTATTGGATTGCTTTGTATGACTTCAAGATTATTGCCTGTGAATAAATGTTTGCTATCTATAAATAATTGTCCAATAAAAATTTGGAAAGAAAGATAAAACTGATCTAATAAGTCAGATTTTTTTGTATTATTTGTAGAGATTTGATGATTTAAGTTTTGTTTGTAGATTAATGTTTCTAAAAAATTTAATGTATAATACATATCCAATGGGCGAGATAAGAATAGGTTGTAGCTTTTGTATCGCCATTCTGCATCAAAAAACAAAATTTCATAATCTTGGTATTGATTGTCGGGATCTCAGATATAGCCAAATAATCATTGATGAGTAGAGAGAATAATTGGATATTTTGCTTTTTCTTTTTTGCTTTTGATTGCGTGATAAATTTGGAAATCAGATTTGTTGTTTAGATCTAGTAGTCAAAGTCATTGTTCTACATGAGAATAATATTTACAAACAAATAAAACCTCATCATTGTTGAATTCTTTTTTATTCAAAAAAGCTTCAAATTTATCATAATCAATTATTTGATCATCTTTGAGAAAACCAAGATTTTTGAGTCAGATTTTATTGAAAATAGCTTTTGCGATATTAAGTTTTTGTAGATTGGAAAAAGATAAAATAATGTTTTTGTTGGAAGAAATTTTTTCTAAAAAGGATTTGAGATTTGTGTTTCCAAGATAATATCTTTTTTGATTTTCTAGTTGGTCTGTGTCAATACTTCCATCTATTTTTTTTATTTGTGTGTAAGATCACATGATTTTATTTAATCTGGGAATATCTTTGATTTGAGTTTTTTGTTCTGTTTTTGGAATAGAACAATCTCAAATATACTTGGATAGTGAAAAGTTTTCATTTGAGATAAACTGCTGAAGAATAGGGTAGTTGGATTTTAGTTTTTGAATTCTTTTTACGATTTTTTGAAAAAGCTGGATTGCGTTTTTTGTGTCTTGTAGAGCATCGTGAGCATTTTCTCCAGGGATTAGAGTTTCCAAAGAATAACTTGCTTGATAGTGAATAAAGTTTTGAGCTAGTTTGAATGTATCGATAGAATCAGAATATTTTAAATCTGGAAAAAATTTATTTAAAAAATTTAAATCAAAAGCAATGTTGTGTCATATGATGACTGTGTTTTCTCAGAAAAAACTTGTAATTTTTTGTTTAATTTCTTCTGTTTCTGGTGCTTTTTCCAACTCTTCAATTTTTATTCCTGTAATAAATCTATGGTTTTGAGTTGGTTTATGTCTTTATTTGGTTTGATGAGAGATGAAAACTCTTGGGTTATTGTGCCATTTGGGGCTATTTCTACAATTCAAATCTGGATTGGTTCGTCTTTGTCGATATCTAGTCCAGTTGTCTCAAAATCAAGTCAAATATATCTATATTGTGGATTTAAGATCATAGGTTTTTACAAACAATAAATAGTCTGTATATTTTGTTCTTTTGGATAGAAAAATCAAGGAGATGCTTGTGATTTTATATTGACTTCTTTGAATGAATCTATAAGATTTAATATGAAAAACATAATTAAAATCAACTTTTATGAAAAAAGAATTTATTTGGAAGGGAGAGCCCTTCACTGGTCTTCTAGAAAAAGACAACACAACAGAAAAAATCTGGAAAAAGGAAAATTCTAATCTTTATTTTATTACGACAGGATTGCCGGCTCCAGATCAATTAGTTGTTTTTGAAAAATTTGAAAGGGAGTTTGTTTTTTTTGAGCGCTTTTCTAAAAAAGAAAATCTGTGGGAAATTGGAGATTCTTACAAGGTATCTCATTATACTTCATTGCTCCCATATGAAGCACGAGCTTTACTTAAACCATATTGTGTGGACAATGGGTTTCAACAAACAATTTTAGTTGAGTTTTTTGAATCAAAAAGACTAAAGCACTCTTGGAAATTTAGAAGAGGTCTAGAAAGCCCTTGGGTAAGATCAGTATGATTTTTACTAAGGTTTGAGTTTTGGCTCAAACCTTTTTTATCTTCTTCAAATTTTGCGACGCATTTTCATATTATGATTTTTGTCTGCTTCTTCTTCTCTCATGGTTTTGCCAGTTAAACTCAAAAAAACCCACTCCAAAGAATCTGTAGAAGTTTGCTCTTTTAATTCTTTTGTTGTTCATATTTTCATTATTTTTCAGTTGTCTATAATTGCGACTCTGTCTGCTATTCTTTCTGCCTCCTCCATATAATGTGTGGTAAGAAAAACGGTCATATTTTCTTTTTTATTTAACTCCAAAATATATCATAGCAAAAAATTTCTTGTCTGTGGGTCTAATCCAACAGTTGGCTCATCTAAGAATAAAATTTTGGGATGATGAATTAGTCACCTTGCTATTTCTAACCTTCTTTTCATCCCTCAAGAAAAGGTTTTGACTAATTTATCCTTTCTATCTCGCAATTCTACAAGATTTAAAAGTCTTTCTATTCTTTCTTTTGCGATTTTTTTGTCTACTTTGTACAAGCTTGCGTGAAATGTCATATTTTCATAGGCAGTTAATTCGTCATCTAAGCTTGGATCTTGAAAAACAATTCAGATGTTTTTTCTAACTTTGTTTTTGTCTGTAAATGGGGAATCTCAGTACATATTTACAGTTCAATTCGTTGGACTCAAAAGAGTGGTCAACATTTTGATTGTTGTGGTTTTTCCCGCTCAATTTGGTCACAAAAAAGCAAAAATTTCTCATTTTGAAACATCGAAAGAAATGTTATTTACTGCGGTAAAATTACCATATTTTTTAGTCAGGTTTTTGACTGATATACTTAGATTTGTCATATTGTGTATTTATAAATTAAATTTCTACTTTGGAAAATAAGTAGCTTCATATTAATAAAATAAATAATGTAATTATAGATAAAACAATGAAATTTGTAGCCATGCTAAAATGAGAAACATTGATTAATGCTCATCTGACAGCATCTATTCAGTATGTTAGAGGATTGAATTTTGTGATATAAGACATAGCTTTTGGCAGTCAATCTAGAGGAAATAAAGCTCCAGATAAGAAGAAAATAGGCATAATTACGAAATTCATAATTAATTGAAATCCTTGCATATCTTCTAACATAGAAGCGATTGCAGTCCCAAGAGCTGTAAACAAAAGAGCTATCAAAAACATAAAAGCAAAAGCAACAAATACTGTGGATCGTTGCTCTGGCCTAAAACCTATTATCATAGAAATGAAAAACACAAAAACTCATTGAATAGATGCAACAGTTGCTCATCCCAAAGTTCTTCAAAGCATTATATTGTATCTAGAAACTGGGGCTACCAGAGTTTCTTTGAGAAATCAAAATTGTCTATCTCGGATTACTTCTATTCCATTAAACATTGCTGTAAAAAGTATTGTCATACAGATTATTCCTGGAGCCAGAAAATCTATGTAATTTCCACCACTTGCTTGTTGGTACATTGGTCAAATTCCAAATCCAAGTGATACTAAAAACAAAATTGGTTGTCATAAAGATCCTAACAATCTAGCTTTTGACCTCCAAAATCTTTTTAGCTGCCTCAATCGCATCATATAAATTGCGTTCATTGTTTCAAAAAAATATAAAAATTAGGAGATTAACTATAGCACTTTTTTTCTGATAATCAATAATATTTTTGTTTTTCGCTCTTGACATTTCAGCCTTGATTTTTTGTCAAATAAGTCTATATTTCATTTGACTTTATTTTGTTTTTTATGATTATGTCTATCTATGTTAGACCAACTTGGGATGAGTATTTTATGGAGGTTGCTGAGACCATTGCAAAAAGAGCTACCTGTGATAGAGGCAGAAGTGGTTGTGTGATTGCAAAAGACAATCGTTTATTAGTTAGTTGATATGTTTGATCACCTGCTGGTTTGCCACACTGTGACGAAGTTTGACATCAATTCAAGCAAATTACTCATGAGGACTGAAGGGTGACAAATCATTGTATGAGGACCGTTCATGCTGAACAAAATGCTATATTTCAAGCAGCGAAATTCTGAATTTCTGTAGATGGAGCTACATTATATTGCAAGATGACTCCTTGTAGGACTTGTGCTATGATGATTATTGCCTGTGGAATCAAAAGAGTTGTTTGTGAAAAAAAGTACCATGCTTGAGCAGAATCAGAGAAAATGTTCAAAGAAGTTTGAATAGAGTTAGTGTATTTTGATAATTCAATAGAGCAATACGAAAAGCAATAGTTTTGATTTATGAGCTATAAAGGTCTAACTTTACATACTTTTGCATAATCAATTTTCATTTAGCATTCTATATATTTCAAAAAGTCTGATTGTTTTTTTGTAATTGGATAGAGAATCAAATTCTGATGCTATATTTTCTATAATCAACCTCAGATCCCAAATGTTGTTTGTTTTGTTTTGATTTTCATCTATTACATTGGATTGTTTCCTAATTAATTCATCTATTATATTTAGTGCAATCTCTGTATTGATTTCTTTATCTTCAAGTAAGCACATGTTTCACAAAGTTTTTGCGATCTCTTCTTTTTCTTCTATAGATATGTTTTGTCAATAAATTTCTAAGCTAATTTTTCACTCATATCTTGTACTATGTTGTTTTATAATTCCTGAATCCCCAACTCTGGTATAGACAAAATCTTGTATTGTCATAATTGGAGCTAAATTTTTTATAAACTTCTTGAGATCTTCTGTTTTGTTTTGGTTTTTTTCTAATCATACCGTATAAGTCAGCTCTGAAATTTCCTTGTATTTATCTCTAAATTTATAAAAACATACATTGTCATTATCGTTTTCACAGCTCATTATATTAGAAATGGCTCTATTTATTGTTGTGTTATCTATCAGTTTTAAAGTATCTTCTTCAAATATTTCTTTATATAGAGTGTGTCATATTGTTTTGTCTATATCTTTTTCTTCAGAGTTTTCCATGATTTCTTCAATTAACTCTTTTTTATCTATTTTGATTTGTTGTCGTAGATGGAAGAAGAACTCTCACAATAGATTTAAGTTTTCTTGATCAGAGGTGTTTGTAATTTTATCTACCAAAAACAATAAAGCATTTTGTGATGGGGATACAAAAGAAAATGCAATATTTATTCAAAAAATTCAATTATCATATTCTTGTATATCTCAGATTTTTATATCTCTGATTTGATTAATTTCATTTTGGTTTGTTGTACTAAAAAAGTCACTCCATTTTTGTAATAAATTAATGTCATTATAAGGATTTTCTTCCAAAAATTTTCTTCATAGAATATCTGTACTTAGCTTATTAGTAAAAGGATCTTTCCAGATATTCAACTTGGGCAATAATATGTGTTGTAAAAAATATTCGTAAGGAAATAATAAACTTTCTTTATAGTTTTCATACCTTGTTATTTCATTTTTGCTATCTTGATTGTTTTCTATTAAGTCGTATATTGTGCTGGAAGAAGCTAGATCATTTCTGGTAAGTGGATTGCTTTTTAATTTTAATAGATTATGCTGATTAATTTGTTCTAAAGATTGAGGATTTTTGTTTAAAGAGTTTATTGTTTGGTATAGAGATATTCCGCGATAAATAGCTATAACTGCTAAAATTAAGGTTATTAAAAAAATAGATCTTTGACTATTTTGTTTGTTCCCAAAAAAGTTTTTAATTTTTTTTCGTATTTTCAAAAAACTTTGTTTTGCTTTTTCTAGCTGCTTTGGATTGATAATCTTTTTGAGATCTATGTTTTTTTTGTCCATTTTGTCTAATATTTGCTATTAAAAAAATCGCTTATTTCTCTTTGACCACCTTTTTGTATTGGTAGCTTTAGCTTGATAGAGGAGTTGTTGACAGTAAATACTGTGGATCAAATTTTGATTGTTTTGGGATTGGTTTTGATTTGATCGGTTTTTATATCTTCGCCAATGACTAACAAACTTTGCTTCAAAAGATTGATTAAATTTGTCAAAATAAATACGTGAGGAGTCAAAATTCATTTTTTATTTAATGCAATTTCATCTTGTGTATTTGTATTTAATTCAATTGTAAACTCTACAAAGTCCTCTTTTGGATTGAAATTAGCAAAATTGATACTAAATGTAGGAATGTCAGATTCTTGTAATTTATTGTCTATATAAGAAGCAAGTTGTTTGATAAAATTGGTGTTTGTGTCTCTTTGAGTATCAATGATTTTGTAATAATTGTCAAAATCTCAAATAGTATTACAATTGCTTGATAGTTCGTAAGGGTTCAAAAAACAAGTATTTGTATAAATTGTAATATCTTTTTCCAAATCTACACTTAGTTTTTTGATTTCAGTTTCTACAATATGTTGTTCTTGATTGGTGTTGTTTGCTAATCATTGAATAAAACTATCCATATAAGAAAATGCCTTGAAAGCTGTAATAAATCTTAAATTTTCCATTAATGCGAGTCTTTTTTTGACTCAATTTGTAGATTGTTTTTCTTCTATGATATCAAATAGTTGTTTTGGAATAAATCCATATTTTATAATTTCTTTTTTGATGGAATCTAGTTTTTGGGCATTTAATATTGCATCTTGCACAAAAATTTCCATATTTTTTTCCAAAATATCTTTTTTGTGTAGAAAATTCAATCTTTTATTTTGTATGATTTGTTTTGTATCATTTGTTGCATTAGTGCTTGTCATAATATCTCTTTGCGTAGCATATAACGCATAATCATTGATATTTGTATGTTGACTGATTGTTTTTGTGATTGTTTGCATTTTTTCCAATAGATTTTGATTTTCTGGAATTGGATTTATTGCGATAGAAATATATTTGTTATACAAACTGATTATGAATATTGCAATAATAGATATTGTCATAATAAAATAGGCAATCATCATGTTTTCTACTTTTCTTTTTGCCCTTCTTTTGATAAGCTTTTTTCAGATTCCACTTTTTCCCAAAATAGGTCACTTTTTATCTTCTGCTTTTGTTTCTTGAATTGCTATATTTTCTATTTGTATATCTGGTCTTTTTTCTACTTGCATTTGGTTTAATTCGGCGATTAAGTTCTTTGCCTCAGGTTCTAGTGGAGGATTTTCTATTTGCATATTTTGTTCAATTTGGTCTGAATTGTTTTGTTCAAATATATTATTTTGCTCTGTTGTATCGCTGCTTTCTGTTGTTATATTTTGTTCTGAAACCTGATTTGTGTTTTCATTTGTATCAGAAAAACCTGTATCCTGAAAAGGATTGTTTTCCTTGTTTTCAGATGGAGTTTCTTCTGAGACAAACGAAAGTTTGGAAAAATCAATAACATTTTCCTCTCCAGTTTCTGGAGCGTTTGATGTCTCTATATTTGTATTTTCAATGTTTTGATTTGTGTTTTCTGTCATTTATTTATTGTGTATAAAAAGTATTGTTTCTTGTATTATATTATAGTCAAAAACATAAAAAATAACAAAAAAAACGAATATTACATCGTTTTTTATTTGACAAAAATGCTTTTTATGGTTTTATTTGAGATATCAGTTTTGAAAAGATTCTCGGTTCATTGTGGATTTTCATTCTGGTTTGAGTTTTATATTTTTAATCGCTGAGTTTAGTTTGTTTGTCTGGTTTATTAAACTTGCTTTTTTGTGTTTTTCAAAAATTTCTTGATCTATTTCTAGGTGTTCTACAATGACTCTTTTTTTATTGTGTATAAAATAAATTTTTGGTCGTAAATAATAAGCGCGATATTTATTATAAATCTCATTTAAAGAGTCTTGATAAGGATCGACTAATCAGTCTTCTTTCTCTATTTTGCAACAATATGTAGATAGCGATTCCTTTTGTGGAATAGATCAGATTATTTTTTTTCCAAATTTCCATAATGTATTATTCAAAAAATCTGGTCACTTATTTTTCATTCGTTCTATTAGATCTTTGCAGGTTCGATTTGTTTTTAGCTCGGTTTGTAATGTGTCTATAATGTCGCCAGTATCCATTGTTTTATCCATTTTCATAATTGTGATTCCTGATTTTTTTTCTCAATTTAAAAATACTGATTGTATTGGAGATGCGCCACGATATTTGGGTAAAATCGAGCCATGGACATTGATTGGAGCTATTTTTGCAGTATTCAAAATATTTTCTGGGATGATTTTCCCATAAGCTATTACTACAAAGAAATCTGCTTCTTTCTTGGATAATCGTTGTTGGAATTTTTGTCATTCTTCAGATTTTGCTGATATGTTTTGGGGAGTGGTGATGAAATCATCATAATCATCTTTTTGGAAAAGTTTTTTAGCTTCACTTTTAATAATATTTTCACACATAATCATTCATCTTCATTGAGCTTTGTCGCATTGAGAGACAACTCAAACTACTTCAAATCTATTATCGTCAGCTAATTTTTGCAAAAAAGGTATTCCGATAGGCGCGGAAGAAAAGAAAACTACTTTGTAATGTGATGGATCGTGATTTGTAGTCATGCTTGGTGTACAATGTAAAACTCTATCAAAAGCATAGAAAATTCCCGGCCAAAATCCATATCTTTTGAGGACTTGAATGCTATATTGACTACAATGTGGATGGTGAGCGCAGATGCGACCTTTGAATCGTAAGGAAAAAATGCTCTTATCTGGGGAGAGTGTGTATTGGTAAATTTTTATTGGAATTATTACGAGGAAAGCAAGCGCTTTGTTTATTCGTTTGATTACTTTCATAGTAGGATTTATAGTGTTTTGGAATCAGATTTCTATTGATTTTTTGGAACTGAATAATTTGTTATAAAAAGCATAAAACGCTTAAAAATCTCTTGATTTTTGGTTGCTATTGGTTATGATTTAGTGGTATTGTTTTTCTTTATATATATAATCTAGAGAGGGCAAAAACATTTAGGCCCTACTCCAAGCCTAGGTGCTTGTTTGCTCTCTCTATATATTTCTATCCCTCTTTCCAAGCTTGTATTAAGACTTGTATTGAGGGATTTTTTTTATAAAAAATAGTTGATTTAACTAAATAAACAAAATATGTATAAGATTTTTGGATGTAAGGTAAATAAATATTATCTCAACAAACGACTGGATTATTTTTCTACTACAAATCAAGATATTTCTCAGGACTTAATTGTCGCAACTTGCGTGGTGACAGATAGAGCCAAAAATAAGCGACTCAAAGAGGTTAAAAACGCTTTAGCTAGATGACAAAAGGTGTATATTACATGATGTGGAGTTTTTGATCGTTGAAAAAAAATGACCAACAAAGAATTCTATAATATCTATCCAGAGTTGTCAGAATTTGAAAATAAAATTGAATTATTGTGAGAAGAACCATGAAGAACTGACACTCGTGAAGTGGCCTCTCATAATTTCAAAAAAACAAATCTGTATACAAAAAAGTTTGTGATGATTCAAAATGGTTGCGACTCGCATTGTACTTTTTGTCTTACTATTCTCAAAAGATGAAAAAATAGGAGCAGAGATTTGGCTGATATTATCTTGGAAATCAACGAATTTGTAGATGCTGGTGGAAAGGAAATTGTTTTGACTGGAATAAATCTGGCAGCCCGATGATCTAAATCGACCAGAAATCCTCAAGAATCTAGATTTTCAGAACTTTTGGAAGCGATTATCAAAAAAACAGATGTTATGAGGATTAGGATTTCTAGCTTGGGACCAGAGTTTCTAGATGATAGGTTTTTTGAGATAATTAGAAATCCTAGATTTATGTCTCATTTTCATTTTTCTATCCAAAGTTTTTCTGATAATATTTTGAAATTGATGAATAGGAATTATGATTCTGATTTACTTGATTCTGTATTGACTCGTATTAGAAATTTGGATAGAGCGGATAAGGAGTTTATTAGTATTTGAGCGGATATTATTTCTGGATTCCCAGGTGAGACGGAAGAAGATTTTCAGAAAACGGTCGAGTGAATCCAGAAATATGGGATTACTAAATTACATGCTTTCCCGTTTTCTGCGCATGAAAAGTGAGAAACCGTTCCAGCTTCCAAACTTCCTGGACAAATTCATTTCTCACAAAGAAAAGAGAGAAACTCTCATCTATTATCGCTTGCAGATCAGCTTAGAAATGAATTTATCCAGAAAAACAAAGGCGTGAAACATAGTATTCTCGTGGAAGAAAAGAAATGATGAAAATGGCAATGACGAACAGAAAATTATATCCAGATTAAATTGGATTGAGATTATAAAAAATGAGATATTGTAGAAGTTGTTGTATAGTTTTTTAGAATTCAAGATTTTTTGGAGATCTTGGAAAAGGAATAACATCACGAATGTTTTCCATACCTGTTACATACATTACTAGTCTTTCAAAACCTACTCCAAATCAAGCATGTGGATTGGTTCCATATCTTCTAAGATCGGAATATCGTCGATATTCTTCTGGATTTAGTCCGGATTCTTTCATCCTTTTTTCTAAAACATCTAACCTTTCTTCTCTTTGGCTTCATCAGATCAATTCTCAAACTCCTGGCACCAAGAGGTCCATAGCTGTTACTGTTTTTTTGTCGTCGTTTAATCTCATATAGAAAGCTTTGAAATCTTTGGGATAGTCTGTCACAAAAACAGGACCATTAAAGACTTTTTCTGAGAGATATCTTTCGTGCTCTGTTTGTAATTCTACTCATCGTGAAACTGGATATTCAAATTTTTGTCCTGATTCTTCTAATAGTTTTATGGCTTCTGTATATGTAATTCTTACAAAATCTGATTTTACTAAATTGTTTATTCTGTCTTTGATTTCTGGGTTTATAAATTTTGTGAAAAATTCTATTTCTTCTGGTGCATTGTCCAAAACATATTGAAAAGCGTATTTGATTAATCATTCTGCCAAATCCATATTGTCACTTAAATCAGCAAAAGCTACTTCTGGCTCAATCATCCAAAATTCTGATAAATGTCTGGTTGTATTAGAATTTTCAGCTCTAAATGTTGGTCCAAAAGTGTAGATTTTCCCAAATGCACAAGCAAAAGTTTCACCTTCTAATTGTCCACTTACTGTTAAAGATGATTCTTTTCAGAAAAAATCCTTGGAATAATCAACTTCTCAGTTTTTATCTTTTGGAATACTTTGCATATCTAGTGTAGACACTCTAAACATATTCCCCGCTCATTCACAATCGCTTCCTGTGATAATTGGAGTGTGTACTCGCAAAAAGCCATTTTCTTGGAAATATTTGTGAATCGCATAAGACAAAAGATTTCTTACTCTAAAAACCGCAGAAAAGGTATTTGATCTTGGTCTAAGATGTGCTATTTCTCTGAGATATTCAAATCAATGTCTCTTTTTTTGCAAAGGAAAATCTGATTCTGATGTTCAAATTATTTCAATTTTGTCGGCCTGTATTTCAAAATCCTGTCTACCTTGTGAAGGAACCAATTTTCATTCTACAGATATTGCACTTCATACTCACAAATGCGCTATTTCTTTGAAATTATTTAATTTATCTTCAAAAACTATTTGAATGTTTTTTAGGTAAGATCCGTCGTTGAGTTCTATAAATCAAAAAGTTTTGGAATCTCTGATAGTCCTAATTCGTCCTTTCAACAAAACTTTTGTGTCTAACATCTTTTTGTGATCGGCGAAGATTGTGCTAATTTGAGTTGTTTTCATGGTTGTAAAGATTATAAATTAAATAAATCTGATTTTGTTTTTGTGATGTGTTAAATATTTTTATATGAATTTTGTTTTTGCTTGCAATGAATAAGAGAGTATTTTGTATATTTTGAGCTTAAAAAAAATCTTCAGTCATGTTCTGAAGATCAGATGTCGTGGAGATTTGAAATATTTGTTTTGCAATAAATCTTCTACGACATCAGTAGATTATTATTGTTATTTATTTGTCTGCAAAGAATTTGTTTGCTCATTGTTGATTGATTATAAATAATTCTATAAATTATATTTAATGATTGATTTGGATAAATCAAGCTTATTTTGGATTGAGTTTTGTTGTTTTTTGTTGAAAAAAATGTCAATAAATTGCTTTTTTAAAAGGCTTGATTTATTAACACTATAATATATACTTAAAAATAAGTTTCTAATAAAAACAGAAAGGAGGATTAAAATGAAAAATAAAACAAAAAACAAATCAACATCTAAACAAAAAGATTGGAATCTAGGATTCCTTACCATTTTTGGCAATAAAGAAGTTCCTGTTTTGGAGGAAAAAAAATTAGATGTAGTTGTAGCATGTGATAATTCTTGTGACTGTTATTCTTGTGATACATGTTATTAGTGCTAGGTTTCTTTATGAGGATGGTAAGTATGTTTACTATCCTCATTTTTTGTAAATTAAGGATGGGTCTGTTTTAAACTTTAAAAAATAAAATAATGACAGCTAATTCTAAAAATTATATTAGAACAATAGCATCTCCTTTGAGTGTTCAAATAGAAATAACAGATTCTTGTAATGAGAAATGTAAACACTGCTATAATAGTCGACAATTGACGGCAATGTTTAAACAAAGGTTGTCAAAAGAAAAGATCGTTAGAAAAAAATCTAACTCTTTATGCTATATCAAAATTACTAGATAACGGCATTTCCACAACCATGAATTCTAATTTAACCTTAATAGATAAAAATACAGCAGAAGAATTACAAAATGTTGGATTAAAATATATCCTATCTTCTTTGATTTCATCAAACTCTCAAACACATAATTTGGTAACTCAAACAAAAAATTGATTTGAAAAATGGCTAAAAGGTGTTAAAAATATACAAGAGCATACCAATATTGCATTGGGAGTAAATATGGTTCTTACTCAATTTAATAAAAATGATGTTTACGATACAGGTAAATTTATAAGTAATCTATGAATTAAAAACTTCATTTTTATTAAATTGAGTAAGAACCATATTTACTCC
>CAZOFM010000001.1:0-23575 GCA_964579255.1 uncultured Candidatus Peribacteria bacterium | reverse complement strand
TAATCTATAAATTAAAAACTTCTTTGTTACAAGAGGTTCATTTCCTGCGGATGTACACAATTTTTGAAAAATTGCGGTTTCGGGAGAGGAGGTGCTTAAATGATTAGATGACCTATTAAAGGTAAAAGAAGACTTTTGAATGAGGATGATTGATATACTGGAGTGTTATCCTTTATGTTTATTAGCAGAAGATCCAAAATATGCTATATTTTCCAATCACAAGTGTTCTGCTGGAGTAACCACTGCTACAGTGTGAACGGATGGGAACATAAGACCTTGTTCTCATTCAAATAAATCTTATTGAAATATTTTTGATGAGGATTTAGATGTTATTCGATGAAAAATGGAAGATCGAAGATCATGAGAATATTTGCCAGAAATATGTAAAAATTGTGATGCCTTGGAGGATTGTAGTTGATGATGCAGATTAGATGCTGAATGAGCTAATTGAGCGATTAATGCCTTAGATCCCTTTACTAGAATTAAAAACATTCCAAATATTCCTAAATTAAAAACCCCTAATACAATTAAGATAGAATCATTAATGTGAAAAAAAATAAAAATAGTAAATAATATTATTTTAAGACAGGAAAAGGAGTGATATATAATAGGAAAATGACTTAATCAGTTGTTTGTTACTATGGATTCTGGAGATTTGTTGTTTATTCTTAAGCAAAAAGATTCTTTTAAAATTGACGAAGTTTCAAAAGAGTTTGGTATACCAGAAGCTGTATTAGATAATTTCCTATTTATTTTGTATAAAAAATGAATAATATCTATTATATCTTAAATTTTATATAATATTATTGCAAAGTGATAATAAAAATAAATAAAAAAGAAGATTTTAATTTATATCGTAAATATTTGCTGGATAAGGTATATATAAAAAGATATCCTTTTATTCAAAAGAAGATAATAAATGTTTTCCCTCAACTCAAAAACCTTGAAAAATCAAAAAATTCAGAACAGAAATTAGATTTTTTTATTGAATCATTATATACTCAACATAAACAAGATATTCTGAAAACTCAAGAAAATATGGATGATCTGTTTGTTAAGCATGAAGATAATATAGTTGATGCTTTATCAAAAAGTATGGATTATCCATGAGAAAAAATAAGAGAATATACTATATTTCTTTCTCTTTTCCCATTTTCTACTTTTGGGGAAAGTTATGCAAGAGTTTCTATTTTAGATTCTTTATGAGTTCAAAAAAAAGAGATTCCATATCTAGATATTTTTATTCATGAAATTTCTCATGTTATTGTGAAAGAATACTTAATAAAGAACGATGTTTTACAAAATCAAATAGTTTTTGATTGTTTAAAAGAATTGATGGCTCCAATTCTAATGAGAAGTGTTTATTTCGAACATATTCCCATCTCTAAACAATCGCGTTTAGCAAATCCAGAATATGAATATCTATATTTTAATGAAGAGAAGCTTATAGATAATCTTGAGAAAAAATATCTTTCTAAAAAGAAGGAAACAACTTTTGAGGTTTTTTTATTACAAAAATATGATTTTCTGAAACAATTTGAATTATCCTTAAAACAAAAAAAAGAACTTTTTAATCAAATATATTCCTGATGAAATATGCGAGATCAATGTTTTATAGAGAAATTAAAAAAATCTGGATATTTTAATTCTTTATAATTTTTTTGAAAATGGGTGATTTCTGTGTGTTTCTTATTTTAAAAATCTAGAATAGAACACCAAAATTTTCGTGGAAAAAATAAATAATAAAAACAGCAATGACGAACGGGAAATTATATCTAGATTTAATTGTATTGAGACTATAAGAAGCAAGATGTTGTGGAAGTTGTTTTGTAATTTTTTAGAATTCAAGTGTTTTTGGAAATTACTTATTTCGCTTATTTTGGATTGAGTTTTGTTGCGGAATTATTAAACTTATTAGGTGATGGTCCGATCGTTCAGTGGATAGGACGGAGTCCTGCGAAGACTCAGACCCAGGTTCAACTCCTGGTCGGGCCGATTTTTTGAAATATTTAGTTCTAAATTTAAAAATGGCATCTCAAAGAAAAGTTATGAAAATTATTGTGATAATTATTTTGGCGATTTTTGTTTTATCTAGTGCATTGGTTTCTGTAATGTATTTTGTAGATATGAATAAATCTAATTCTGCAAATGAATTGTATGAAGAAATGATGGTTGATGAAGATTCTGACGATGAATTGATTGATATCTCCAATTTGGGATTATAAAATATATTTTAAATCAGATTTTGAATTATGAAATTAATTGTAGATTTACCACAAAGATATGCTAAAATGAGAGCTCATACTGCGACTCATTTGTTACATGCTCAATTGTGTGAAATTTTTCCAGATACCAAACAAGAATGATCTTTTGTAGATGAGGATTATTTGAGATTGGATTTTTTTACGAAAAGATCTTTGACGCAAGAAGAGATTTTGCAGATTCAAAACAATGTAAATAAGCAAATTTATTCTGCCTTGCCAGTTGATACGATTGAGACAAGTTATGATGAGGCGATTAAACTTGGAGCAAAGGCGTTTTTTGAAGATAAATATGGTGATGAAGTGAGAGTTATAAAAATTGGAGAGGGTGTTTCTGTAGAACTTTGTGGAGGTACTCATGTCAAAAATACAAGTGAAATTGGCGGATTTGTAATTGTTGCACAAGAATCTGTTGCTTCGTGAATCAAGAGAATTGTGGCTTATACTGGACCAAAACTTTCTGAATATTTACAGCAAAAAGATTTGCTTTTGGAAGATTTGGCTCAAAAATTTGGTGTAAATTCCAAACAACTTGTAGATAAAGCAGAAAAAGTCATAAAAGATTACGAGGAGTTGCAAAAATCTTATGAGCAATTAGAAAGTAAATTGATTAGGGATGTTATCCAAAAATTAGTAAATAAAACAAATAATTCAGACTTGGATTTTGTGTTGGAAATACCAAAAGATATTAATTTCAAAACTGCGATATTTCAAGCAAAACACTTGTTTGAAAATCAAAATTTTTTGATATATAATTTAGATTGAAATTTTGCTTTGTCTACAAAAGATGCTGTGGCGAAAAACATTGCCCAATCTTTGAATTTGAAATGATGATGAAGTGATTTTATGGTGCAGGGTAGAGATATTGCTGTTGTGTGAATGTTTTAGTATTTATAAAAATATATGAAATTCAATAATCCTTTGTATGAAAATGAAGAACTAGCATATGAAGATGTTTTTCTATTCCAAAATTATTTTGAGTGAGCTTCTAGGTTTGAAGTGGATGTAGAGCCAGAATTTTCTTTGAATACAAAGATTCCAATAGTTGTATCAAATATGAATGCGGTTTCTGGAAAGAGAATGGCAGAGACAATTGCTCGTTATGGAGGACTGGCTGTTTTGCCACAAGATATGGATGATGAGACGATCAAAAGAATTATTTTGCATATCAAGGATGCGAATGTTTTTTATGATACTGCGATTACTGTTGAGTCAAATAATACTATTAGAGATGCAATGTGATTAATTTATAAAAGAGATCATAAATCGGTGATATTAGTAGATGAAGAGCAAAAGCCAATTTCTATTTTTAAACCAAAGGATTTTGATTGATATGATCAATTTACTCTTTTGTCCAGCTTGCCACAAAAAGAAGTTCTAAGTGCGGAAGAATGAATTTCCAACGAAGATGCTTTTGATTTGATGGAGAAAAATCTTGTATGAGTTTTACCAATTATTGATAAATATTGAAAACTAATTTGAATTCTGACCAAAAAACAGGCTGTAAATAATAGTATATACGACGCAAGTTTGGATAATCAAGGTCGTTTGGATCTGGCTGTGGCTATTGGTGTAAATAATTTTGAAAATAGGGCGAAAATGTTGTTTGATTTGGGTATAAAAACTTTTGTTTTGGATACTGCTCATGCTTATCAAAAAGGAATGATTGATGCAGTCAAAAGATGTAGATCAATGTTTGGAGATAAAATAACGATTGTTGCTGGTAATGTAATCACAGCAGAAGCCACAAAAGCACTTCTTCAAGCTTGAGCTGATTGAGTAAAAGTATGAATTTGACCATGAGCAATGTGTACAACAAGAATGAAAACATGAGTGGGTAGACCACAATTTACAGCGGTTTATAAATGTGCTCAAGAAGCAAAAAAACATTGAAAATTTGTCCGAGCTGATGGTTGAATCAAAGAACCAAGAGACATGATTTTGGCTTTGGCGGCATGAGCAAACCATGCCATGTTGGGTACTATTTTTGCTGGAACTTATGAATCAGTTGGAGATATAAAATATGATGAAGAATGAAATATGTACAAAGAAAATTATTGAATGGCCTCCAAAAAAGCAGTTTCTTTGAGAAATAGGTGATTATCAAAATTTGATTTGGCGAGAAAACAGATGTTTCGTGAATGAATTTCTAGTTCAAAAATATATTTACTAGAAGGGAGAGCTAGTGTCTGAGATATTGTAAATGAATTTGTTGCTGGTCTGCGTAGTGCTATGACATATGTTGGAGCAAAAAATTTGTCAGAATTTCATCAAAAAGCTATTATTGGTGTGCAAACTCAAGCAGGATTTATAGAGGGGACTCCTCATGGAAGAGTAAAAAAATAATCTTCTTGTTTCTTATGTTTTTATTAGTTTTCGCTGATTATTTTTGTTTTCCACAAGAGCTGTACATGATTCGACTCGATCTCCAGAATTAAGATAATGATATTTCCCTATTTGTTTGTCTTCTGCTTGATGTAAATGTCAGCAGATTATTCAATCACAAGAGTTTTTTTCTATCATTTTTTTTGCTTTTTTTTCAAAGCTTTTGTTTCAACCAAGAGCAATGTTTTTTGTGATTTTTTTGATTTTTTGCATTAGAGATCAGTTTTTTCATTTTTTGTTTTTATTAAATTTTCTATGTATTCGATATAAAAAAGTCCCTCAAAGAAAAAATATTGTATTAAAAAAATCAGAACAACAAAATTTTCTGTCAAACTGTTGACCATGTACTATTAGATATTTTTTATTTCCTGATTTGTAAATTAGTTTTTTTGTAAAAAATATATTGTTCCAGGAAAAAGGCAGAATATTTTTGGGGATTTTTTCGTGATTTCACTGTAGATATGTGATTTTTGTGGTCTTGCTAAGATTGATAATATATTTGACCAAGGGAATCTGGTTTTTTGGAAATTTTGGAAAAAACTTGAGATGTCGTAAATCTATGATATCTCAGTTTAGAATCAAGTGGTCACAGCTATTGGATTTTAAAAAACTTAAAATCTGATTGTGTTTGGAATTGGCTGTACCCAAATGTAAATCTGAAATAACGATTGTGCGATAGTGTATTTTTTGAAAATTATTTTGTAAAAATCTTCTTATATTTTAAAAAAAATCCTTGTCAAAGCAAGGGGAATTCGTGTATTTTGGGGGCATGTGTTTTTTAGGGTAAAAAACCGTAAAATCTCTTGACTTTTGTTTGCGAATCATTATATATAATAGTGTCGGCATACAAAAGTGCTGGCTTATTGATATGAAAAACAAAAAAAATGTGCTGCGATGTCGTAGCCCTGGTGCAAGTATGTGGTTTTTACCGTAGCATGCCGGTTGTTTATATTATTTGATGTATTTTTTAAATGGGGAGTGCTTATTCGGGCTCCCCTAAACTGACTCAAAATTTCTTATCATATATCTCGCGAAAGCGGGATTTTTTTAATTTTGTGAAAACATTTCATTTAATTTTTCTTTTGTTCTGTCTAATTTTTTTCTAGCATTATATCTATTTTGTTTACGAATTTTTGGAATATACTCTACTTCTTCTGATATGGTTGTATGTTTGGCAATTTTTTTGTTCATCATATCGCTCATATCAAATCATAAATCAGCCTCATCATAATCATTTGGATCACTTGTAATGGAGTCCAAAAGCTCTTGTTCATAATCAGCATAATTTTTTTCACTTTCTTGATTTAGAGCTTTATCAAGTAAATTTGTTTCTGGGTTTTCATAATTAAAAATGTCGCTTGAATAAGAATTTCACATGTTTTGATTTATTCATTAATATAAAATTGTACAAACAATTATAGTCAGATTTTTTTTATTGTCAAAATTTTTGAATTGAAATCAGAATTTGCTTTCGTAGGATTGTCTTGCTTATCTTTTAATTTAAAATATTTGTAAATGCTAGATTTGATTGGAATGATTGTTGACAAGACCTCTATGGAAAAGTCAGTTGTGAATAATATTATAGAACTTTTGGATCAATGAAATACAATTCCTTTTATTGCAAGGTATCGTAAGGAAATGACGAAAGGTGCTACGGATGAACAGTTGAGAGATTTTCATGAAATTTATACTTATACTAAGAATTTGGAAGCGAGAAAAGCTGATGTAATTCGTTTGATAGAGGAAAAATGATTGATGACTGATGAGTTGAAAAAGCAAATTTTGGAAGCTGAAACTTTGGCGAGAGTCGAAGACCTTTATCGTCCGTTCAAAGAGAAAAAGAACACAAAAGCGACTATCGCAAAAGCAAAATGACTTGAACCATTAGCCAAAATTTTGGCAAAAGCTGATTTGAGTAAAGAGGAATTTGAGCAAGAGGCTGAAAAGTTTGTAAAAGATACTGGAGATGCAAAGACATCTGTAAAAGATGTAAAAGAAGCAATCGGATGAGCAAAAGATATTGTAGCAGAAGATGTTTCAGATCATGCGGATTTGAGAGATTCTATCAAATCTAGAGAAGAAAATTTTGCGACTTTGACGACCAAAACTACAAAAATTTTTGAAGAAAATTGAGTATACAAAGTATATAAGGATTATTCTAAAAAACTTTCAGAAATGCCGTCTTATGCTTATTTAGCAGTGGATAGAGCTGAAAAAGAGAAACAACTTTCTTTGAAATTAAATCTTTCTGATGATAAAATTTGGGAAGATTCTGTGGAGTTTTTTGTCCCGAAACAAGCCAAAAACTCTGTTGTTTATCTAGAAGAGGCGATTAGAGACTGATTGGATAGACTTTTACTTCCATCTATAGAAAGAGAGCTTAGATCTGACAAAAAACGCCGATCAGACGAAGCAGCTATTAGGGTTTTTGGAGAAAATCTCAAGAATTTATTACTTACTCCACCGATCAAGTGAATGACTGTTTTGTGATTTGATCCAGCGTTTAGAACTGGATGTAAGCTTGCTGTGGTAGATGCCACAGGAAAATTTTTGGAGCAAAGCGTGATATTCCCAACTGAACCTCAAAATAAAGTAGAAGAAGCTTGGCAAACTTTACTTAGATTGGTGTCAGATTATAAAGTTGATTTGATTGTAATAGGAAACTGAACCGCATCTAGAGAATCTGAAAAAATAGTCAATGAATTTATCAAAAAAAACAAGCTGGATGTAAAATATATGATTACTTCTGAGGCCTGAGCATCAGTTTATTCAGCATCAAAATTGGCACAAGAAGAGTATCCGGATTTGGATGTGACGATTAGGGGAGCGATTAGTATCGCACATAGAGTGCAAGATCCATTGGCAGAACTGACCAAAATAGATCCAAAAGCGATTGGAGTTTGACAATATCAACACGACGTAGATCAGAAATATTTAAAAGAAAAGCTAGATGAAAAGGTAGAAGATGTGGTAAATGCTGTAGGTGTGGATGTAAATACAGCGAGTTATACTTTGCTTCAATATGTTGCTGGACTTAGTGCTGCTGTTGCCAAAAATGTGGTTTCTTATAGAGATGAAAACTGACCTTTTCAAAGCAAAACTCAATTGAAAAAAGTAAAATGACTAGGCCCAAAAGCTTATGAGCAGGCAATAGGATTCTTAAGAATCAAAGATGGTAAAGAGCCATTGGATGCGACAGGAATTCATCCAGAGATACATAAACAAGTATATAATTTTTTGGAATCTGAACTTCAAATAAAGAAAAAAGATTTGAATCTGCCTATTATTTTGGATAGATTTTCAATTGATGAATCTAGGCGAGAGTTTGACAATACTGAAATTCAAAATTGGTCTGAAAAATATGATATTGGATATGAAACAATGGTGGACGTGATCAAAGAACTGCAAAGACCATGACTAGATCCTCGTGAAGAATTAGAAGTTCCGTGTTTTAAATCAGATATTTTAGAGATAAAAGATTTGAAAATAGGATTGGAATTAGAATGAATTGTGAGAAATGTTACAGATTTTGGAGCGTTTGTAGATATTGGTTTGGACAACGATTGATTGGTTCATAAATCTCAAATGGCCAATTATTTTGTGACAAACCCTATTGAAGTAGTCAGTGTTGGACAAAAGGTGAAAGTGAAAGTATTAGATATAGACTTGGAAAGAGAGAAAGTTTCTTTGACGATGAAAGATTGAAACGATGCCTGAGTCCAAAAAGTGAGACAAGCAATTTCTCAAGATAAACAACCAGACTTCTCAAGATCCAAAAAAGACGATGATATGCCAGAGGCGACTATGAAGGGAAATATTAGTTTTTCTTAAAAAGAAGCCGTGAATCACGGCTTCTTGATTTCTTCTAATTGGATAAGTATCCAAACTGGTCTTGCCCCAACAATTGGGTCGTAGACATAACTAGGGTGGTAAATTGTTGTTTCCATAACTTTATTTTTTTGGTTTGTTTTATTATATAAGGTTTCAGTGGAATATCAACAGTTGTTTTATCTTTCTCCATTTCGTTCAGCATAAAATTCTTCTAGGAATGCTTCCATAAATTGGTGTCTGTGTTTTGCTAATTCTTTTCCAGTTTTTGTATTGATTCTATCTTTGAGTAGCAATAATTTTTCGTAAAAATGATTTATTGATGGTCAGTTGTTTTTTCTATATTCTTCTTTGCTCATATTTAATTTGGGTGGAATGTTGGGATTATATATTTCTCTTCATTTGTGTCATCAATAGTTTAATGTTCTAGCAATACCCATTGCTCACATGCTGTCTAGTCTGTCTGCATCTTGTATTACATCCAACTCTGAAGATTTAAACTTTTGTTCAAAATTTCATCCTGCAAAAGATATATTGCTGATAATGTTTTTGATATGTTCTATAAGTGTTGGAGATGCTCCGATAGATTCTAGAAACTCTCCTGCAATTCTTGGTCAAACTGTATCGTCTCAGTTATGAAATTTTGCATCTGCAATATCGTGTAATAAAGCTCCTAGTTCTACAGTTAATAAATCTACTTCTTCATAATTTGCAATGTGTTTGGCCAATTGTCGTACTCTGTAAATATGTCGTCGATCGTGTCATCATTCAGCATTTGATAGTGTTTTTTGTACAAATTCCACAGTTTTGTTGATCATTTCTGTATGGGCCATAGAAATATATAAGAAGATAAAGACTGTTTTAATCAATACAGATTTTCTTCATATAAGCACTATTAATTAAACAATAATTCTGCCAGCTGCAGTTTTTTCTATTTTTCCTAATTTCAAAAGCAAGGGTTCTACATCTTCTTCCACTGCTTTTTCGTGAATTCATAGTTGTACTGCGATGGCTTTGACTCACATTGGTCTGTTTGCTTCGTGAAGAATTTCTAGATATTTGCCATGCAAAGGCGTCATTCCTCACTCTTCTATTTTGCTATGTTTGAGAAAATCTTCAAAACATATTTGATCTATTTGTTTGTGTTGTGGATGTGTGATTACGAAATCTCTAAGTTTGATGCAAAAATTGTGGATTTCACGGGGAACTGCGTCTACCTTTTTGGCGATTATATCCAAGATATCCTGTTTGAAATCCACCTCGTATTGTCTGAGATATTTGTCTATTATAATTTGTTTTTCTTGTGAATTGTATTCCATAAAGTGAAAATTATACACAAATCTATTTTTGATTGGTTGTGATAGTGATTCAGATTTTGTGGTTGCTCAAATTAAAGTAAAAGGACTAATTGGAATTCTGACGCTTCATCATTCTGGCATTACCATGTCTATTACAAAATCTTCCATTGCGATATACAAGACTTCTTCGATGTTTGGTTTGAGTCTGTGGATTTCATCGATAAAAAGTATGTCTCATTTTTCTAAGGAATTGAGGATGCTAATGATTTCTGCTGGTTTTGTAATAGCGTAAGCTGTCACAGCTTTGATTCCGACTCCAGATTCTTTGGAGATTATATTGGCCATTGTGGTTTTTCCGAATCAACTTGGACCAGAAAATAAAATATGTCCAATGTGGGATTTGCGTTTGATTCAGCTTTTGATGGCGGTTTTTAGTACATTTTTGATATGTTCTTGTCAAATAAAATCATCAAAATTTAGAGGCCTATTGGCCGCATTTATATTTAATAATTTGTCTGTGTTGATTTTTTTGATTTCCATATGGTTTTGTAAGATGCTAATTTTTATCGATTTGATAATAGGAAGTTGTACTTGGAACTTGAGATATTTTGTAATTTTGAGATCAGATTCTGATTGTGGCTTCCAAAATTGTTTTGTTGCTTACGACAAAGTTGATTGTTCAGATTTTTTCATCATTATTGATATCATAGATATCTCAATATCGCACTATATTTTTGCTAAAAAAAGTGTCTATGGATGTCTTGATAATTCTATATTTTGTCTCAAAAATTTCTATATATCATATATCAAAACTGGAATTTTGTAATAAATTTGTGTCTACAAAAACATTTGCAGATTTGTTGCTAGAAATATCTCAAGATAAAACCTCAGTTTGAATACTTCCAGCTACTGTGCTAACAATCATATTGTCTATTGTATTATTGTTTAAGCTGTTTACCAACTGGAATTTGACCTTGAATCTATACAAAAACAAGGCAACTTCATATCTAGTGATTGGACTATCAAAAGTAATCGCATCAGCTGGTCATACTACTCAAATATCCAAAGCTTTTTGATAATAAGAAGTCCATCGTGGATCTAAATTTTCATTGAGTTTTTTACCCTCTACAAGTCTGATTAAAGCTGTGATAAATTGTCATTTTGTGAGATTTGTTTTTGGGTCGAACATTTGATTTCATCATTTGAGAATATCCATTTGGCAGACATTTTGTATATGTCATTTCAAGCTTACTTCTGCTTTGGAAATATCCTTAAAATTACATTCATTTGGTAAGCTTGCGCTTAATTTTTCTTGAGAGAAATCAAATAGTTTTGCGAAGACATCAAAGATTTTTGCAGCTTGTTCTCTACTAAGTACTTCAAATGGCTTATAGCTTTCTATCGTAGAAAAATTGCTTAATTTATTGTCGTACATCCATCTGATTGCTTCTTGTAATTCTGGATCTTTATCTACGCTTATGGAATTTGCGATAGCTGATAGTTTTTGGGATAATTCAGAAGAGGATTCTGATTGCTCTATAATCGTTCAAGTTTGTGTAATTCATGTCAGGTTTTGAATTGTCTGTTGGGATTGGTATTTGAGATTTTGATCGCTTACAATTGTTTGTAGTCTAAATATGTATAAAGCTACTTCATATCTGGAAATTGCTTGCTCAAATCAATTGTCGCTCAAACTGGTCAATCATATTGCTTTTCATTTGAGGTAATAATCTGACCATCGTGGATGTTGATCTTCAAAGGAAGCTTGTCCCTCAAACATTCTAATCAAAATCGCTAATGCCTCTGGCCTAGTAAGTGATTTTTGTGCCATATATTCGCCATTGAATCATTTGATGATTCCTAGTTGACAAACTGTTTGGATAAAAGGAGTGAGTTCTGGATTGAAAATCTTTTTATCTGAAAAATCGCAACTATGGTTTCTCACTTCTTGCGGATATCACAATACCTCGTAAGCTCTGGCAAACATTTTGGCAGATTCCTCTCTGGTGAGGGGATCATCTTTTCTATATTCTTTTTCATTATCGTATTTTGTCAGTCAGTTGGCGTACATTCGTCATAAAGCACGCTCAAACTCCGTGCCGGTGGTAGGGGCTGGCTTATTTAGACTGTGGTCTACTTTGTTTTCTAAGTTGTCGGTGATGTTGCCTGTTTGGTTTTCTTCTCCAGACCCTAGCGTGATTCCTGTGATGCTAATCGTTTTGCTAACTGGGTCTATAATAATTTGTGCATCAGCATTGATATATGAAATTCCTGGTCCTGCAATAAATATCAAACTAAATACAAATATAAATCTGATTAATTTTTGTTTGAACATTTGTTTGTCAAAGCATATAAAATATTGGCTTTAGAATAGCTTTTGTATGTTTATTTTCAAGTTGAACCTTTTCTCTATTTAGTGATTTGCTTTTCTTTGTCAAATAAAAGTTTGACTATTTGGTTTTTATCTAATTATAATACGAAAATTTGTTTAAAAAGTTACAGGATTTTGAATTTTCCTTTGAAATTGTAAATGGAAACTGTAAATAGGAATTGATTTATTATTAAAATTTTGTATGAAAAAAAGAATTCTTACTGGTTTAAAACCTACAGATAGTCAGATTCATCTTTGAAATTATTTTGGAGCTGTCAAGCCAATGATAGATTTGTCTCATGAATTTCCTGATGCGGAACTTTTTTTGTTTTTAGCGTCTATGCATGGTTTGACTACTTTGCATGATTGAGATTTGCTTCGTAGAAATAGTTTGAATGTGTTGAAAATTTATATGGCTTGTGGGGTAGATTTAGAAAAGTTCGTGATTTATAATCCTGCGGATGTTCCAGCTCATGCACAATTGACTTGGGTGTTGAATTGTATCACTCATATGTGATTTATGGAACGCATGCATTCTTACAAAGATGCTTTGGATAAATGAAAGGCGAAAGAAATCAGCATTTGAGTTTTTACATATCCAATTTTGATGGCTTCTGATATTTTGCTTTATGATGCAGATATTGTTCCAGTATGACAAGACCAAAAACAACATGTAGAATATGCGAGAGATATTGCACAGAGATTTAATAATCTTTTTGGTGAAACTTTCAAAGTTCCAGAAGTTCATATCAAATCTGATGTTGGTTTGATTTCTGGAATAGATTGACGCAAAATGTCCAAATCTTACAATAATTATATAGGATTGCTTGATGATGAAAAACAAATTCTCAAAAGAGTAAAACAAATTGCGACAGATGCCAAAACCGTAGAAGAACCAAAAGATCCAGATCAATGTAATGTATATAATCTTTGCAAATTGTTTTTGACTGCAGAGGAGGATCAAGACTTGAGAAAAAGATATCAAGCTGGTGGTTTAAGCTATAAAGATGCAAAAGATTATTTATATGAAAAGATCATGGAATTTGTGACTCCTATTCAAAAAAAATATTCTCAGATTTGAGATCAAGAAATCATTGATTTGATGCAAAAAAATTCTGTCTATGTAAATGAAATAGCTAATCAAAAAATCAAAGAAGTTTATCAAAAAGTATGATTTGCTTTATAATTTTTTTGCTTTTATTTGTTTAGAAAGATTATGAATAATTTACAAGATGTAGACCTAACGGTGATGGATGCTGAATCGTGGTCTGAAACTCAAGAGAAAATAAATCAGATTAAATCTATTATTGAAGAAGAGTGATTGTCTGATGATTCTGAGATTATGACGGCTTTTGACGAAGCAGTCAATGAATCAATCAAAAATAATTAATTTTTATTTTTTGTCTTTTTTGATGCAAAAAAATTCAAAATGTCCTTTGACAGATCAGCAAATATCAGAAATGATAGAAATTGCAAAAAACACTCGTGAATTTGCGTTTTCCCATCGTTCTAATCATAAGGTTTGAGCTAGTGTCTTGACTAGAGATTGAAAGATTTTTGGATGATGTAATATAGAAAGTGTGATTAGTGGTTTGTGAACTTGTGCTGAACGCTGTGCTGTGGATCACATGGTTGCACATGGAATTTACGATATTGTAGCAGTTTGCACGATAGATTCTACTTATACTCCGACTTGTGGAGCTTGTTTACAATATGTTTTATTGTTTTCACAAGTTTCAAATCAAGAAATCTGGTTTATCAATTGAGATTTGGATTGAAAATATATCATAAAACCTCTTTCAGAATTACTTCCTGAATGATACAAAACCAAATCTAATCTAGATTCTATACAATCTTATACTCAAAATAATAAATAATTATTCAAAAGATTTTGCACAGGCGAAGGCAGATGTCCAACATCGTTGTAAATTATATCCGCCAGTTTTTCCGGTAATATCCAAAGCTTCTCCCAAAAAATAAAGTCAAGCTACTTTTTTGCTTTCCATATTGGGATTGATTTCGGAGCAGTCGACTCATCAAGACATAACTTTGGCTTCAGTCCGAGGTCTAAAGTTTTTTATCTTTAAAGTCGCTTTGTCTTGATGCTGGAAATGTTCAGAAATTTTTTTGATTACAGAATTATTTATCTCCAAAGAAATAGCAAAATTATCAAAATTATTTAAATCTGATTTTTTTATTTTATATTCGGCTAGAGCATTGCTGATATCAAAAATTGTAGGTCAGGATACTCATCGATGTGTAAATAAAACTGGACCTTGTTGTTGGTAAATCACCTTGTTGTGATGCAAAAGTTGTGCGCTGGTTTGAAAGCTATTCCCCGTGAGATTCGCAACATTTTCCTCTGTTTCCAGTCAAACCAAACCAGGTAAAGTTTCGTTGGTTTTTAAGCCAAATTGCTTTGCAATTTGTATCGCGAAATCGCTGGCTCATATTTGTGGAAATGATTTTCATCAAGTTGCGATGATTAGATTTTTGCATTGGAATTTTCCTTGTTTTGTAGTGATTAGGAAAGTTTCTTTGTCTTTTTGGATTTTGGTGATTTCTATATTAGTTAGGATTTCTGTGTTGTTTTCTTTTGTTTTGTTTATTAAAAGTTCGTTTAGTTCTTTGGATTTTCCGCTTTTCAAAAAGAATTTTCAGTTTTCATCTTGAAATTCTATTTGATTTTCTGACAAAAAATCTAGCATATTGCTAGTGGAAAATTGATGAAAAAGAGATGGAAGGATTTTTTTGTTTTGTCAGAAATAGTCTAGATCTGGATTGATATTTGAGTTGGAAAAATTGCATCTTCCTCATCCAGAAAGTAAAAGTTTTGTTCAGATTTTATCTGTTTTTTCTATAATTAGTTTACTTGTTTTTTGAGGAAGTTGTGTGGCACAAAAAAGTCCAGAAGCTCCAGCTCAAATGATAATTGTTTCGTACATTTTTTGTTGTATTTTAGTTAAATTTGTGGATTGTGAATTTGAAAATCTTATTTTGGAGAATAACTTTTTGCTGTTTTTAATAATTTTTCCCATTCTACTTTTATCTTGTATAATTCGTTTATGCTTGGATTGATTGCATCTATAGCTATTAAATCTTCAAAAATTAGGTTGATCATACTTTCTATTTCATTTATATTTTGTTGTAGTATTCAGATTTCTTCTCTGATTAATTCTTTTTCTTTATCTATCATTTCATAATCCAATTCTATTTGATATTGGCGAATAATTCTGAATATTTTTCTTTGTATGGATTTTAATTGGTCACTATATTCTTTTCATTTTTGTAAGATTTGGTCTATTGGATTTAATAATTTTTTGCTATGGATTTGTAGCTTTTCTTCGGTATTTAAGCAATCCATAAGTTTTTTGTGTGCTAGTGAATATCCAATCATTTGTTCTTTTGTATATTTATTTCACTTATCCAAGATTTCGTCTGTGAATGTATAGAAAAAATCGTTATTTCTTAAGTACATTTTTTTTGCTTAGAAAATAAATCAAGCGTTTTATACTTATTTTATACAAAAAGTCAATCTACTTTCTGATTCTGAATATTAGTTTGAATAATTTATATAGGAAAGGATTGAAAATAATGTCAAAATTGCCGATATATTCTACTTTGATTCATCACATAGATTCCTTGAAGGCACTGACACTTGCGAGCTCATGTTCTGGAAATCCGCTTGGAGCTCATCACATCATATCACAGGTTTTGAATCAATTCTCTTTTCCTCGTAAAAAAACTTTATATTTGAGATATTGTTGACCTCAGATGTTATTGAAATTTCTATCTGCAAAACTATAAAGACAAACCAAGTTTTTTTCTTGGAAAATACAGATGACTCCAGATAAAATTTCTCAATCTTTTTCTGTGATAAAAATATTTCCAGTTTTTGTTTTGATTAGATGTGAGATTAGTTGGATATATTGTTTTTTGGAAATTGTGTGGAATCATTTGTGGCCAGCTGTTTCTTGTCGTTTATTCCAAAATTTATCAAATTCAGATTTTTGGATTTCTCTAAAAACTATATTGTTTTTTAATCATTTTTTTGTACGGAGATTAGATGATTTATTCATATCTTTTAGTAGTTCTTCTCAGCTTTTGCTGAGATCGTAGATTATCCCGCTTTCTGGTAAATTTTCTCTAAAAGAGTGGGATAAGTGGAATCTTTCTTTCATCCAATGGCGTTGGCTGATTCTCGCGTCTCTCATTGATTTTGATAGTTCGGGATTGATATCTTTGACATCAAAAGTTTTGATTGGTGTAGTAATTCACAGCTGAAAAAATATATCTGTCCGATCTTTTTTGAATTCAGATTTAATTTTTTCTAAAAGTTCTTTGGCTTTTTTGGGTTCTTTGGGTAAATCAAATCCCAGAATTTGGTATCGTTTGAGAGTGATTGGTCAGATTTTTTTTGCTTTGATTGTGCCAAAATATTCCTTGTCTAGGAGTTTGATTTTGAAATATGGGTTTTGATAAATGTCGTATTGTATTGTTTTCCAGATTTTGGATTGGTATAATGACATATGATTTTGTGATTTTGATTTTAAAATTATCTCTTATTTTATTTTTTGCTTCCGGGTCAAAAAGTAACAAAAACCCCTCGAGCTGTTGAATTTTCTTAACGCTAGAAAACACAATCAATTTCTTGGTTCTGTGTTTTCTTTGGCTAAAAATTCAAACGCTCCTTTTTTAATTTAATTTTTTTAAGTTTGAGTTGTCTGAGTATCTTTTCAAATTTGAGTGTTCATCAAAAAATGATAGTGTTTTGAATTTGTAAAACAAGTTGTTTTATTTGCGGATTAATCTGTATCCCATCCAAACTATCCAGACATAGGCACAAGTTTTTGGGATCATTAGCATTCAGATTGTAGGTATTTTGTGTACTCGTAATACAACCGGTAAATAAAAAGCGAAACTTAATAAGATAGCGAGTCGCATATATTTGAATTCAGAATCTTTTTGTTTTTTTGAATATTTATAAAATAATATTATCATCAAAATTCCCAAGATTGCGAAAGGAATATTGCGATAGATATTTCGGATATATGATGGATCTGCCAATAATCGTTGATTTTGTGGGAAAAGGCAAAGTGCAATTCTGATAATTGCTAGTAAATAAACTCAAATTGTGAGTGATTTGTTGTTGATTTTGTAGCGAATTTTGGCGATATGGAATAATAGCACATAAAATATTGTCATAGAAATTGAAGTAATTCGTTTGCCGAGACCTAGGATTGCGAAGTGACTTTCTAGTCAATTTGTGGATAGAGCGTAGATACGTGGGACAAGGTGAAAAGCATCTCATAGTCATAGCAAAATTGACATAATTCCAAATAATAAAATCTGTCTATTATTTTTAGCTTTGCTGATAATGATTGTTCCAACTGTCAAAATTGTGGATAGATATGCAATATCAAAGATTATTTCAAAAATTACTTGTGCTTTCATTTGTTTGTGGGTGAGAAGTAAAAATGTTTTTTTTGGATTAATTTGAAATTATTTTTTTTCTTGATGTTTTTTAATGAGTAAATTAATAATTAATCAGGTTAGATATAGTGTTGCCTCAACTTCTAGAGGGTTGATGCTTTCCCTTTCTTTTCAATCGTGTCT
This sequence comes from uncultured Candidatus Peribacteria bacterium, assembly GCA_964579255.1. Lineage (GTDB taxonomy): Bacteria > Patescibacteriota > Gracilibacteria > Absconditabacterales > Absconditicoccaceae > UBA5124. The sequence continues at coordinate 5,816 of CAZOFM010000001.1, read as the reverse complement.
ATTCGAATAATCATTAAAATAATCATAAAGAATATTAATTATTTTAGCCCATTGATCAGAAAAACCGTCATCTCATCAAAAATGCTTTAGGATTTCTTTTTTATTTTTACTTAATCATTTGTTATTTCAAAGAATTTCTTTAGATAGTGTTTCTATGGCTGTAAAGCATGATGTTAGTGCATCTTGATGCTGTCATTGTAAATGTTTTTTCAAGGCATCCTCATAATCTTTTTGTGCTTTATATCAAACAATATTGTCTAAGCTATTTTCAATGATTTCTTTGTCTAATGTATTATTGCCACTAGGATAAAACAATCAGTTATGAAATCTTATTCATAAATCTATACCATCTATTTCTATGGCGAGTATTAAACATCGATCTATCATCGTTGATACGCTATATTCTCAATCTTTCTTTAATTTAATTAATATTTCCAACACCTTTAAAGTTGTATAAAAGTTTTTTTTTGTTAATTTTTCTATTCAATCATATTGTCGATATGTAGCTTCCCCATCATAACTATAATTAACTTGTTTATAATTATTGACATCTAATCATAAAAAGACACATAAGTTGGAGCATATAGATGGATAGATTTTATCTTTTTCTATATTTTCAAATAAGATAGAATTCAATCTATTCATAAATCTTTCTTTTCATTCTTTTAAAGGTAATTCTAGTCCAAATCTTTTATAAAAACTTTGATTCATATTGCTTTATTTGTATAAATTAAAAAATAAATAACCTCATCTTCCACTACATATTCTTCCTTGCATTTTCCAATTCTTCATTCAATTTCAATAATTTCTCTTTATTTTCTTCTAAGCTTTTTTCTCTATCAGCGATGATGTTCGCTGGGGCTTTTGAGCGGAAATCACTGGAATTTAGCATTTTGTTCTGGTTTTTTATATGTTTGGACAACTGGTCGATTTCCTTGCTCAACTTTTTTTCCACCTCTTCTCGATTGATTTCTTGATGAGTTTGGACACCGATTGTCAATGTTTCTACGACTTGAATATGTACATTGTCTTCTAGTTTTTCGTCATTTTTAATCAGATTTATTTCCAATGCTGTACTTAATTTTGTGATTAGAGGAATATATTCTGTCCAGGCTTCTTTGTCTGAAATTCCTTTGATAAAGACATTTACTTTTTCGTTTGGTTTGATGTCGTTGTTTTGTCTAAGATTTCTGATTGCTCAGATGACTTGTGTAAATAGATTGAAAGTTTCTCTTGCTGGTTTTTGATTTAGTGTCTTTGGTCGTGATTCTTGGATTAAATAGCCATCAAAATCAAAAAGTTTTCGTAAAGCTTCTGTCACAAATGGCGTGAATGGATGTAGTAATTTCAAAATCGTTCCTATGCTATAACGCAAGATATGAGCTGTGATTTCTGATTGTGAAGATTTTGTGATTTCTATATATCGATCACAGAAAAAATTTCGTACAAAATCTATAATATTTGCTCCAGCCTCTCAATACATAAAATCTTTGAAATACTGGTCAATTTGTGCGATATGCTTGTCTAATATATTCAAAATCCACTTGTCTGCATCTGTCGTCTGTTCAAAGTTTTGGATAATATAATCGCGTTCTTCTTCTCGGGAAAGCCCGCTATTTTCAAATTTCATATCTACATATTTACAGGCATTTCGTAATTTGTGCAAAAATCTGGATGCATAATCTACTTTTTCCATAGAATATTTGAGATCGTTTCATGGGGTAGCACCCACGACTACGCTTAGTCTCAGGGCATCTGGTCCATGACTATTTATGATTTCTACTGGGTCTATTCCATTTCCAGCGGACTTGGACATTTTTTTGCCTTTTGCATCTCTTAGCAAACCGTGTAAATATACATGTTTGAATGGAGCTTTTCCTGTGTTTGCAAATCACATCATCATCATTCTTGCTACTCGGAAAAACAAGATATCATATGCAGTTTCCAATACTTCACTCGGATAATAGTTTTCCAAGTCCTCAGTGTTTTCTGGTCGCCCCATAATTGCAAATGGCCGTAAAGCACTAGAAAATCGCGTATCCAAAACATCATTGTCTTGTTTCATGTTTTTGCTATTACAAGTAGGACAAGAAAAATTTAATGTAAATCGTCAATTGTCATCGCTTTCTATATTTGGAATTGTTTTTAATAATCATAAAATCAGATTCTTATCTTTGTTTTGAATTGCTTTGTGTGTTGATTCAATTTGTCATAGTAAGTCTAGATTTTCTTTGAATTTGTTTTGATAAATTTCTTTGTAAATATCTACAATGCTTCAATTTTGTGGGGTCAAACTATTGGTATTGAGAATTTCTACAAGTTGATCAATAGAAAAAGTCTGTTTGAGTCTGTCGTCAGCAATCAAATTAAAAATCATATATCATAGGACATATCAGTCATTAATTTTGTTTTTTTGGAAGAAAATATCTTCATCCATTGGGTGAATGTGTCAATTTTCACAGTACCAAACAGGGATTCTATGTCATCGTCGAAGTTGTCTAGAAATACATCGTGGTCTGATATTTTCTAACCAATCAAAAAAAGTTTTATTGAATCTGGCTGGGTGGATTGTGGTTTTTCCAGTTTTTATCGCATTGATAGATTGGTCTGCGTATTCTTTGACATCTACAAATCGTTGATTTGAGACCAATGGTTCTACTCTGGTATTACACCTTTCACAATGAGGATTTGTGGTAGGATATTCTTCGATTTTTTCTAGTGATTTTTCATTTTCTAGATTTTGTATTAATTCTTCAAAGTCTTTTTTGATGTTTTTGCCTACAAAAACTCCTGCAACATTACTTCGTATTCCAGATTTATCAAAGGCGAAAATGTCTAATGGCAGCTTGTGTTTTTGCCCTAATGCAAAATCTACCGGATCGTGTACAGGAGTGATTTTTAAAGCGCCAGTTCCGAAATCTAGAGATATCGAATCTTCTGCGATTACTGGGATTTCTTTGTTGGATATTGGGATGCAAACTGATTTTCAAATTCGATTTTTTCGTTTTCAGTCGGGGTGTACAGCGATTGCTACATCTCCAAACATTGTTTCTGGGCGAGATGTCGCAACAGTAATAAAATCTGATTTTTCTGGATTGTAGTACTTGATATAATATAACTTTCATACTATATCTTTGTATTCTACCTCCAAATCAGATAGTACGGTCTGACATCTTGGACATCGATTGATAATATAATTGGATTGATATATTTTTTTTGCATTAGCCAAATTTACAAATGATTTTCTAACTGCCCTAGACAGTTTTTCGGACAAAGTAAATTGTTCTCTCGTCCAATCACAAGCTGACCCCATGAGTTTGGTCTGATTTATTATTGTTGCTCTACATGAAGCGGCCCAATCCCAAATTTTATTGATAAATTCACTTCTTTCAAATTGGTGTCTAGACTTTCATTCTTCTTCTGCTACTTGTTTTTCTACAACAACTTGTGTGGAAATTCCAGCATGGTCAGTCCCTGGTACTCGTAAGGCTTCTTTATTGTTCATACGAGCATGTCTGATCATTATATCCTCGATAGTCATAGTCATCGCATGCCCTAAATGCAAAATTCCAGTAACATTTGGAGGAGGAATTGGAACAACAAACTTGCCATCATAACTATGATTTTTGTCTGGTGTAAAAAGTTTTTTTTCTTCTCGTTCTTGATATAAAGCTTTGCTTGTAGTGTGATCAAAACTATTTGGAAAATCTTTTTTGGACATGATTATAACATTTGAGTTAAAAAAAATCCTTGAATAAGAAATCAAGGAGATAGTTTGGGTGTCTTTCTCCTTTGTACTAAAATACGACTAATAAATTTGCCTGTTTCATATTTTTAGTATATGACTTATAGGAGGAAAAGCAAGAAAAAATTATTTATTTGTTTGGTTTATATAATATAAGCGTCACTCAATAGTGTTTAAATCTTCTTGATAATAAAAGTAGGCTCAATCCAACATTTTTGCAATAAAACAAACTTCTTTTGCCAATACTTTGAATCTTTTAATTTCTTTTCTGATATTTCCATTTTCATGAGTTATTATATGGTTTCGTAGTTGATTTAATTGATTGATTTTTTCAGATATTTCATCATTGATTGTGTTGCCTAGAGTTTTTCGTTTATTTAGTATTTTTTCTTTTACTTTAGCATATTTTTCTTGATTTATTTCTAATATTTGCTTGTTTGTAGCAACTTGTAAATTTAAGATGCGTTCTGTAAGTTTTTCCAAATCCTCTTTTTCTGTATCTGCCTTTATTGAAGATAATACATAAAATATTTCCCCTAAAACCTCTTCTAGTTTGATATTTCGTTTTTTTAAAAGTTCGGTTGGGGTCTCATGTCAATGAATATTGCTTTGTTGCTCAATTTCTCTTTGAGTTTTTCTAATATTTTGGCGCATATTTTTTGATAAAAAAAACAAAACAACACTCTTATAGTTATTTTTGTTGTTTTGTCCAGACTATTTTTTACTTTTTTTGAGTCTTAGTTTTTTAGCTTATCTTTAAAATTAGATCAAATCTGATTGTTCAGTCTTTTTGTTTTATAAATTTATATTGAAATGGTTCAAGGTTTTCTTTTCTTAACCATCTAGCTATCTGCATGTATCATATGCCAGCGTTGTTGTATTCATTGTAATTTTCGTTTCTTAATTGTTGCTGTTGCTTTTCTTTTAATATATCTAAGTCTAAATTATTTCATTCTTCTAGCCTTCTTTCCAAATCTGCTGTTTTTTCTCAGGTCTCATCTTCGTAATAATTACGAGTTATTATTTTGTAGGAGTTTTCATTAGATTTTTTATTTTTTGATTTTATTATTTGAAATATAATGGCTTTGTTGTCTATTGAATAGCAACTGATATTTCTGATTATTTCAATGCCAACCCTTATAATTTTTTTTGCTATTTTGCTATCAATTTCTTCTTTGTTCGCCATTTCTTTGATATCACTCATGATTTTCATTTCTCGCTTAGTTGCTAAAGCTAATGCCTCTTTTTTTTCTTGCTCTGTATCTAATTTTTTATTTGTTTGTTTTTCTCATTGAAGTTTAAAAATAACTTCTTGATTGAGATTTTCCAAGATTTCTTGATGTGTATCAAGCTCTTTAATCTGATTTGTCTCTATATTTGTATCTATTTTTTCAATAGCTATATTCATTTTTATAAGAATAAAAAAATAAACTACTAAAATTATAGCTGGAAATCAAAATTTGTCAAATTTTCGTTATTTATTTTTTTTGGATATGTTTTTAAAGAAATGGCAAGTCATTTTAGCCAGATTTTTTTGTTTATTTTTGAGTTTTTGGGCTTTTGAATTATAATTGGTTAGTGCATATTTCCTTTAAAACTTTAATAAAAATTTAGTATGAAACTATCTCAATGCGAATTTAAGTTACAAGAAACTTATGATAAAAACCCAGTATTGGGAGAAAATATTTCTCAGCTTACTAGTCATGCTCGATGAAAGGACAAAAGCGAATGTTTGCAGTTGATGGGATGAGCTTCAAATGTAAGAAACTTTGTTTTTCAAAAAGCTTCTTATAACGACTTCGTTCCCAAAAGATACCCTGCCAAAATCGGCAACAAATTCCATCTGCCGTCTTCTGTTTCCATAAGCGTTTACGGCTTCTTTCATCATAAATATCTGCATTCTTGCAGTATTTATTGGCATTGTCACATTTTTAGCGTGCAACGACTGCTCGACAAGAATGCGCAATGCGTCTAATCGCGCCTCATACAATTCAGGAGCTTGCGATTTAGCGATAATAATATACGCTTCGGCAATGCTTACTCGGCGCTTTCCGAGTTCCCTTCTAAAACC